>SOJY01000083.1 GCA_004376385.1 Candidatus Bathyarchaeum sp. | reverse complement strand
GATGGCTCATAAAACAGGGGAGCTTCACCTTTTTTATTTGTATTAATCTGACTAGCCCTACAACGCAACTTAAGGATCTTTGACAATTTCACGCAACCGTCTACGGCGATGGGATAAATAAGCGCGGTGGTTTCTGCACTGTATCCAGACGATTTGCCGGATTACTGTGTCGAAATCTATTTTTCGCAGTGGCAACACCACTTTGATTAGCTCTCTAAGCTGCGACAGCGTAATAGACGGTGCTTTTTTTTCCCAATCTTATTTTAAGGTGCCAAAGAAAAAAGTGAGCGAGCATGCACGTTAGGATGTGGTGGTGCCAGCCCATAAATTTTCTGACTTCGTAATGATCCATACCCAATTCGGTTTTTGTTTCCTCAAAGCACTGCTCAATTGCCCAGCGCATCCCGCTAAGCCAAACCAAGGTTTTTAGCTTTGTGCTGGCCGAAGCGTTGCAAATAAAGAAAGAGAATTTTGGGTTGTCTTCTATGGTTCGCCGGATGAGCAACCATACTGGTTTCTGGGGAAGACCAGCGTTAGACATAATGACTTGGCGTCTGGTAAATTCATATACAATTGGCCCTTTGGTGCCTTCAGAGACCTGTCGGCGATACCAGAAATAATCGTTGATATTTTGAGCAAGGGTTGAAACAGAAATTGGCTTCTGATCAACATCAGACAAAACGGTTTTGGTGCGAATTTCACCTTTATATTTGTATTGTTTCTCAATAGTCATTGGCTTTTTCAGCCAGCAAAGAGTGTTTTCCGGAACGGATACAAAGTAGGTAACTCCGGTCAACGATTCAACGGTTTCAATAAACACAGGACTCGTACCGTATATTGAATCCGCAAGCACATACTTGAATGGAAGCGTTTGCTGCTGGGCAATATCGTTAAGCATTTCGGCAGCCAACTGCGGTTTACTTTTAAACTCAACTTCTTCAGGCAGTTTGCATTTTACCCTGCGATGTTGATATTCATCGGAGAACCATTTTTCTGGGATGTACAATCGCTTGTCAACAAGCCCGTATCCATGTTCTGAGGCATAAGCCGCAAAGACACCGACTTGGCAATTTTCAACCTTGCCAATGGTACCGCAGTATTGTTTTGCGACGCCGATGGAATCATTGCCTTTTTTCGCAAATCCGGTTTCGTCGAAGATAAGGACGCCATCAGGGCTTCCAAGATCTTCATTTATCAGACTACGACACTTGGCTATAATGTTGTCATCATCCCATTGTGCATCACTGATAAAGCGCTGCATCGCCCTCACTTTACCGTCTTTAACGGTTAGGGCGATAGGTTCTATAGATTTTCTTTCGAGTTCGCTGAACTGCCCGACCATGTACTTGTAGAAATGATCGCGAGACTCGCTACGATAAAAACAGTCGCTAAACTGTTCATGGAACCCTTTAAGTTCGTTTATGAAATTTTTAATATCACCTTTTTCGATGTCAAACTTGGGGACTTGATAAAGATATTCGTCCTTCCGTAATTTAGGTAACATGATCTGCCTCCTTTGTTAGGGTTGTTTCGTAGTATGGCAGATCATAGATCGAAAGTCAAGATAAAACTAATTTAAGTTGCGTTGTAGGGCTAAGCTCGAAGAGGAAGCCAAAGAAGAAAAAAAGAGCAAAGATTTAAAAGCAGAGGTAAAGAAAGACGAAAAGGAAAAAGGGGGGAAAAGAAAAAAGAAAAAAAGAAACAAAATGATCATGCGGCCTCGAATTGATGCCACGGCCTTTGGTTCTATCACCATCGAAGGTCAGAAAATCAAAAATGATGTCATCCTGAGATTGGAGGGTTCGGTTCAAAAGCGCAAAAAAAAGCTGTCCAAAAAGGTTTACGGCACTTCCCACAAGATTTCCCTGGAAGAGGCCAGGTATGTCTATGAAAAAGGGGCAGAGATTCTGATCATCGGGGCCGGTCAATACAGACGCGTAGGGCTCTCGGATGAAGCCGAGAAATACCTCAACAAAAAAGGTTGCCGGGTGAAGCTTCTGGCAACATCTAAGGCGATTCAAGCCTGGAACACCGCCGGTGAAAATGCTATCGGCCTCTTTCATGTGAACTGTTGATCATGGCCAAGGTGGAACTTGAAAGTGAGGACCAGAAAATTAATCAAACCTGAATGGAGCGGTGAGGAAGTGACT
>SOJY01000184.1 GCA_004376385.1 Candidatus Bathyarchaeum sp. | reverse complement strand
AGAAGCCATGACCAGAAACTTTGGCTGCACGTTCAAAATCTATTAAACCCAAATCTGAGGCGATTTCTACGTGGCTTTTGGGTTCAAAACTGAATTTTGGAGGTGTACCAACCAGCTTCTCAACAACGTTTTCGTGTTCGTCTTTGCCAAAAGGAACGGTTTCATGAAGTATGTTGGGAAGCTTCAGCAGCATGAGGTCTGCTTTTTCTCGGTATTCCGCAACTTTGGTTTCCAGTTTTTTTATTTCTTGTGGAATGTTTTTTGCTTGTTCTATTTGTTTGCTGGCGTCCTTTCCTTGTTTTTTCAGGTTTGCGACTTGTGTTGTTATTAGTTTGCGTTTGTGTCGGAGTTCGTTTGCTTCTGTAAGCAGCGTTCTCCACTGTAGGTCATATTGGATGAGGTTGTTGAGCATCTCAAGTTTTTCAGGTTCACATCTCTTTTGCAGGTCTTTTTTTACGATTTCTGGATGCTCTCGAATCAGTTTAATGTCTAGCATTAATTATGCCTCGTAGCTGTATGCTTCAAAGTTTAAACTAACTCAATATTTAACATTAATTACGTGACTCGCGGGAACGCCAACTCATAGAAACCGTTTTCCATTTCAGCAAAATATGTTTTGGTAAAATTATAATGAACGATGAACTTGTTGCTTAGTTTTTCTGAAAAAAGGTTGTTTTCAACAATGAAGTATTATTAGTCTCCTAATATGAAAAGGGCAATGTTGCTTCCTAGGCGGATGCACTGCAGTAATCTCAAGTTTCCTCATTACATAAATGGCGACTATAGTAAAATCGTTGATTCCGTAGGTTTTGGCGTTTTTGCGACCATGATTCTTAGTGTGCTGTTTGATTTGTTGTACCAGCAGTGCACTATCTTGGCTGGGCTGTGAACAATCGTATCCTTAGAGACTTCTTTTTTTTAGTCTCCAACTTCCACTACTCCTTTGCCTTCTAGGACATAGAAGAAAACATCCACTGGAGTTATGTGCCGCTTCAACGATTCGCCCGGCTGTAGAGTCAAAACAATAACCTGTGCATTCTTGTGACTGTAAATCGGTCTAGCATCTACGCCATGCGGATTCTTGGAAGTAGCTGTTTCACTTACTTTTGTTATCTCCAAAACAGTACCCTCACAAACATCAACACACCAAAGCCACTTTTTAAAATTGCCATTTTTATGTTGCTAGCGTCTGCGCCAGCTTCATCAAACTAAGGTCTAATTGTTTTTCGTTGCTGCAAACTTCTTTGAGGTCTATGCTGGTTACTTTTCCTTCCTGTAAGGCAACCATCCTGTTTCCCTGTTCATTCAGTAGCAGTTCAACGGCTTTTTTTCCAAAAAGATTAGCTAGGAGCCTGCTTCTTGCTGTGGGGTTGCCGCCTCTCTGAGCATAACCCGTAACACTCAAACGAACCTCAACCCCCGCCTTCTCCTCAATCTCCCGCAACAACTTGTGGGTGTCCCCGATTCCCTCAGCAGCCACAATAATACCAGACTTCTTACCCTTCGCGTCATTCTCTTCTAGTGTCCCAACAATCTTCTTCAAACTATACTCCACCTCCGGAACCAGAATCACCTCAGCCCCAACAGTCAACCCAATTGTAAGCGCAAGAAAGCCCCTCTTCTTGCCCATAACCTCAACAATAAACACCCTATCATGAGAATTTGCGGTGTCCCTGATCTTGTCAATCTCCACAATCGCCGTATTCACAGCAGAATCAAAACCTACCGTCTCATCCGTCCCAAATATGTCATTATCAATCGTCGTCGGAATCCCAACAATCAAAGCATCCGACATTTTGCTTAACTCCAAGGCTCCCCTTAAAGAGCCGTCGCCGCCAACCACAACAAGCCCATCAACATTATTCAGTGCAAGAGTTTCCGCAGCCTTCTGGACACCCTCCACCGTTCTGAACTCTGGGCTTCTTGATGTGCGGAGAATGGTGCCGCCTAAATGAAGTATCCCGCCAACATTCCGGGGAGTCAACATCCTAAACGTGTTGGTTAGTAAACCGTCCCATCCCCTCTCAAAACCCAAAACCTCTAAGCCTTCTGAGTGAGCCACACGGGTAACTGCCCGAATAGTCGCATTCATTCCGGGAGCGTCTCCTCCACTTGTTACCACCCCAATCCTTGTCATCATCCCTTCTCACGCCCGTAAACGTTCAGAACTAAATGTATCTCTAACCAAAAATAAATAACTTGAGTGTTCATACAAACGAGCTTCGGCAGACCATAATGAAGACACTGCCGCTCGCCTAAGCTGGAAAGGAATATACACTTTAGAGTATGGCTGAGAGTTACCTTAATTGCAGTTTTTTGTTTTTGTAATGGGCAACGATTTTGCCTGAATCTGTTACGTTTCCGATTAGTTCAGCTTCAACACCACTCTTTTCGCAGACAGTAATGGCTTCGTCTGCGTCGTTTTTGTCTACTACAATGGCGAAGCCCCATCCCATGTTGAAGGTTTTCAGCATCTCCTCATCTGTTATTTCGCCTCCAACCGCGGGGGCTGTTTTCTGGATTAGCTTGAAGATTGGTTGTGGCTTGAAGTTGGTGAATTCGAATCCGATTCCTTTGGAGTATTTCATGAATCGGTCGAATTTGATGTATGCGTCTCCTGTAACGTGAACAGCACCCTTGACGTCAACCTTTTTGGCGGCGTTCAGGAAGGGTTTAACGTAAATTTTTGTTGGCTCCAGCGCCTCGTAGATGATTTCTCTGTCAAAGCCGTCTGGAATGTCATATGGCTCATATTTGCCTCCCCACGCTTTGAAGAGGACTTTTCTTACTAGGGATATTCCGTTGCTGTGGACGCCTGAGCTTCTTAAGCCCACAACTGTGTCTCCCGGTTTGATGGTTGTTCCAGAGATTATGTTCTCTTCTAGGACATCGCCTACGCTTGCGACGATCAGGTCGAAGCCTTTTCCTTGGGTTAGTCCTTTTATGATGGCTGCTACGTCTCCGATTTCGCCTCCGGGCACTGGGCAATCCGACTCTTTTGCGCCCTTTACTATTCCTTTTAGCCATTCTTTGACCAAGTCTGGGTTGGAAACGTGAGCGTGAAAGTTGTCAACCAAAGCTAAGGGAGTAGCACCTGACCGTATCACATCATTTACTGCCATCGCAACCCCATCTACTCCAATGGTGTCGTACTTGTCGGCTAGCTGGGCTAGGAGAACCTTGGTTCCTACCCCCTCAATAACAAGGTCCAAGTAACAATCGCCGGCAAGGAAAATATTGCCGTACGGCAGCTGAACAACTTTTCCATATTTGCCCAAAGTGTAAGTTTGCTTCAACATTGAGAGAGCCTGCTTGGATTTTGCTCTAGTTTCTCTGTCCACGCCAGCCTCAGAGTAAGTAAGCTTCTTCGACATAGTATTCACAACTGATCAATTAGCGAAATTTTCTTATAAGTTACGCTGGTCACAAACCAACCCATTAAAAATGGTTGCCAAAGATTAGTGATCAAAAAGGTTCTAAATGCGAAAAAGGCGGAAAATCATAAGAACCAAAAGAACTAGATTCGAATTGTAAAAATCTTTTCATCTCTTTTTGTTCTGAGAATCTTGGTTCCCGAGGAAGGCAAGTTTCCAAACTTTATTAAAGAAATGGAGACTAACAATTGAATATGAGTAAATTAATGGACAGTATCTTCATTTTCTCCTCTATTATTTTCAATATTTCGGTGAGTATTCTCTACATTGCAACCAAACTTGGTAACATGGTAATCGTTCAGGTGTGTGGTGCTATTGTCCTTTCTCTGATAATTCCTTTCACTATCACATTCTTAGGGTATATGAAAGAGAAGGCGGAAAAAAGGACGATAATATCTCATGTATTTATTCTGTTCTATCTCTTTTTGGAATTATTATTAGATTACATCCTTAAAATTCCATTCAGAGAAATATTGGCAATTCATGTCCCTTACATTATAGTCTTCTATGCTGCTATGTTCAGTATGATAGGTGTTTCCTTCGACAAAAACAGGAAAATGGGATTTGTGGTGACAATAACATTCTTGATATTGATAGGATGTCTAATATACTATCTATTACCTTTCTAAAATTTAGGAAACACTATTGTTACCTTAATTTCTTCCATAAGTCATAAACTCTGAAGCCAAGTAACAGGATGCTAGTTAGACAACAGGAGAGATGTCATAATGCGTTGGCAATATGCCCTGCTTGTATTGGGAATATTAGTGTGTCTGATAGCAGGGTATTTGATGGGATGGGGAGAACCAATCCTAGGAGAGGACCATACTGGTACTGCATGGGTGATATTGATAGCAGGACTCTGCATAATAATCACTTCTGCCGTTTCAATACCGTTGGCGAAATCCAAGAAGGAAACTTAACACCTATTTACTTCCCTTTTTTCTAAGTTTCTTAATCAATTGATTAAATTTTTCAAAAAAGTTAGATTTTAGTTTTAGCACATGCTGGAAATTAGTTTTTAGCTCTGTTAACAAGCTTTTTCTTAGACTGCCAGCCTGTTAACGTCTTTTTTCTGGGTGATTTTTTTTACTTCTTCTGCGCCTTCGTAGACTGCTTTTGCCATCTTCTGCTTAAACTTGTCCAACTGCTCTTTTAGTTCAGGGTTAGATATGGCAAAGATTCTCACGGCTACGAGGGCAGCGTTTTCGGGCTTAACAACATAGGCAACAGGTATCCCCCTCGGCATCGCAGTAGAAGAAAACACTTTGGCGCCTCCATGTTTTCCAGAGTCCGGAGGACAAGCAACAACAGGAAAACGAGTGTAACCTGCAACAACCCCTGAAAGGGCATCCGACAAACCAGCAACAGTAATGTAGACGAGGCTGTCGCCGCTCTCCTCATATTCCTTCAAATCATTCAACAGTTTCTCTGGAGTTCTATGAGCAGAAGCAACATCGTAAACACAACTGACTGAAAAATTTTCCTTTTTCAGAAAATCCTTGATCTTAGCTGCAAACTGGAGATCTCTTGGGGACCCCATGAGAACAACAATCTTCTCTTCTGGCATACTTATACACTAGCCCAACATAACGATTTAAATCTTGATCAACTGACGCTTATTCCCACTGCTTCCTGATCTTCTCACTCTTCTTGGTCGCCGCTTCAACAGCCCTCATCAAAGCCTGCCGAATACCGCTGCCCTCAACCTCATAAATAGCCTCAACCGTAGTTCCGCCCGGAGTCGTAACACTATCCCGTATCTGAGCAGCACTCTGACCCGTCTCCAACACAAGCTTCGCAGTTCCAAGAACAGCCTGAGCCGCACTAATCAAAGCCAAGTCTCTGGGCAAACCAACCTTCAAACCAGCATACGTGAGAGCCTCAACTATAACAGAAAGATACCCGGGACCACTTCCGCTTACCGCAGTCACCGCATCCATGTACCGTTCCTCAATTTCCATAGACCTACCCATCACATCAAGAACCTCCTTGATCTTCTCCCTATCCTCTTTAGTCACATCATCGTCACAGCAGTAAGCAGTAAAGGACTCCTGCACCAAAATAGCAACGTTCGGCATAATCCTCACAAACCTAGCCTTAGGCACCACCCGCTTACAGAAACCAACAGTAACCGCAGCAGCCGTAGAAACCACCAGTTTCCCCTCCACCTCTTTACGTATCTCCTTCAGAACAGTCTTCAAAACATTCGGCTTCACACACAAGAAGACCACATCAGATTCTTTCGCAGCCTTCCTGTTGTCGCTGGTCACGGCTATACCCAGCTTTTCCAGTTCCCTAACCTTTTCTAGCTGTATCTCAGCGGCTGTGACCTTTCCCTCATACCCGCTCTTCAAAAGACTATTAATTATGGCTCCGCCGATCACCCCTACACCTATAACCGCAATACTGTCCTTCATCATTCGTTCCCTTCCATGACTATGATTAACCCTTCAAAAGCTACTCACTAATAAAATCTTCTTGATCAAGTTTGACCCAAAACATTAGAATTCAAAAAAAGATTCAACCATTCCATGCGAATATTCCACAAAAACTCCTTCTCCATTACTCAACATTCCAGAAAAAACACATTCCAAACTCCGTTTTCGACACGTTACCCACTTCGTAATAAGGCTTTATCTTACTTGAACCCGCTCTCTGAGTTTCAGGAAACCACAAGCTTGGTTATGACTTGTGCAAGCCCAATTAGATAATTAGCCGAAAGTCAGGAGAACAAAATTTGGACTACTTCGGAGAAGAAGAAGAGATCATCCGCGGCAAGAAATGGAACTGGAAAACCTTCAAATCCACCAAGGACTATCCGGTTTCCAGCAACCTTCTCGAGTGGGTCATAGGACAAGAACGAGCACTAAAAGAGTGCTACCTCTGTCTGGAAGAATGGGTCCACAAACTCAAGAAACTCAAAGAAGAAAAATGGTACGAAGCATGGAAGGACCCAAACAAGGAAAAACCCCAAATCACCAAAACTGCTCCCCCTGGACCATACCTGCTTTTGCTGGGAGACCCCGGAACAGGCAAGTCCCTGATAGGAAGAGCCCTATCTGTCCAGCTAACAGACATTTACACGAAAGAGGCTATTCAGCTTCAAGACGTAGTCTGCTGGCAAAACGAAGTAATACCCAGCGAACCAAAAATTTCCTGTCACCCAGCTGGTGAAGGAAAAAGGATTTTACTGAAACAGAAACTGAAAGAAACAAAGAAACTGTTTCTTCAGCAGCTAGGAGTCAAAGCTATAATCTACCTGATGATAATTGTAGCCTCCATCTTCATGTTTGCGGGCTTCTATTATCTGTGGCTAGAGACCGTTTCTTGGGACACAAACGCCATGACCAACTTTGGAGAACCGCTTCAAACAGTCCACAACGGCGACTTCGGCAAATATATGATAGACAACTTCGTCTCAATCGGAAGCATAACCTTTCTTCCAGCCGGAATGATGCTCATGTTCCTGATCCTAGTAACAGTTCTAGGACGTTTCGGAGTTCTAGGAAGCGCCAAAGGAATAGGCGGAGCAAGAGCAACAAAAGTTCCGAAATTTATAGTAGACAACTCCAAAAAAGTTGCCCCATTCATTGACGCCACAGGACACGGTTCAGCCCAACTCTTCGGAAGCATCGCATGGGATCCACTGCAAACCGGAGGACTCGGTACCCCAGAACATCAAAGAGTAAGCGCAGGAGACGTCCACCGAGCGCACCTTGGCATCATGTACATTGACGAAATAAAGAACATGCAACCAGACGAAGCCATCACGCTGCTGACGGTCCTAGAAGACGGACAACTACCAATAACTATGCGAAGCCGTTTCAGCAACGCAGGAGGCACTGCTGCCATGGCAGTGGCTACAGAACCGGTGCCTTGCATGTGCTTCTTGGTTGGCGCCGGAAACTTCGACAGCATAGGACAAGTTCATCCTGCTTTGATGGATAGAATCTACGGTTACGGCAAAGTAGTCAGAATGAACAACGACATGCAGAATACTGTTGAAAATCGCCGCAAATACGTCCAGTTTATCGCCCAAGAGGTTTCACGGTTCTGGTTGATGCCCTTCACCAGAGAGGCATGCGAAGAAATAATTGATGAAGGACGAAGGAGAAGCAACAAAAAGGAGGCATTAAGCACAAAGTTTCGTCCCATGATTTCTTTGGTGAAGACAGCCGCCACGTTGGCGATGAATGAGGGATTGGAGCTTGTTGAAAGGAGGCATGTTAAAGAAGCCATCGAGAAGCACTGTAAAACAATCCAGAAACAGATTCTTGAGCATCAGATGAGCGAAAGAG
>SOJY01000147.1 GCA_004376385.1 Candidatus Bathyarchaeum sp. | reverse complement strand
AAATATTATGTAGCATGTTGGAAATGGATGATGACCTGCAGAACTTGCACATATTCAAGTACATGCGTTTTCCTCGTCCTTTTTCTCGGTAAGTTTATTTTTTCCGTCTTCACTACTATCTTTAGTTGTACCTGAAAGCAGCACTCTGGAAAGATTTCAATGAATCTTTTAACAAACCAAAAACTCTGGAACGCCGTCCTCAAGACGCCACCCGTAAAATGGATGCTGAAAACCACTCTAAAAAAATGCCCAGAATGTAACAGGACCCCACTTGAAACCGCGCTAGACAATTACGCTGGCAAGAATCACTCAAAATGCTCTTCCTGTGGCCTTTATGCTAGAGTCATAGGTTTCTGGATCGATTTCATACAAAAAGCCTTAGCCGTTGAAAAGAGTCGCGTTTCCAAACTTTTTGCAGATTCATACACTAGAAGAGCCATAAAAAGCATAGTATCCGGTTTTGCTGAATTTGGTTTCAACCGCCCCATACAAATTCATGCTCCCTTTCTTGTGGTATGGAACTTCACATACAAATGCAACCTCAACTGTAAACACTGTTACTTGGACGCCGGAAACATTTCCAAGATGGAACTCTCCACCGAGGAAGCCATGAAGGTCGTGGATCAAATAGCAGATTTTGGCGTGACCTCCTTAGCCTTTTCAGGGGGTGAACCCTTGATGAGAAAAGACTTCTTTGAAGTTGCACATCACGCGGTTGACGCAGGACTATACGTCTCCTTAGCCACAAACGGAACCCTGCTTAACGAAGAGAACGTCAGAAAACTCAAGGAAATCGGGATCCATTACGTGGAAGTGAGTCTTGACGGAGCTAATGCCAAGACACATGATTTCTTCAGGGGAAAAACAGGCGCCTTTGATCAGACATTACAGGGATTAAAAAATTGTATGGACAAAAACATCTGTACCTGTATAGCAGTAACCGGCACCAAAAATAATCTAACAGAAATCCCCGCAGTTCTTGAAATGGCTGAGAACATGGGGATTGACAGGTTTACTCTATTCAATTTTATACCAACAGGTAGAGGCAAAGACATAATTGCCGCTGATCCTTCTCCCCAAGAGCGAGAGGAGCTTCTACGTTTTCTCAACAAAAAGTTGTCGGAGGACCATAAAATCGCCATCCTGAGTACAACTCCTCAACTTGCTCGAGTGGCTTTGCAGTCTCACTCCTCAACCCAAGAGGACCTCCTAATGCCTCTTGCACACATGGAAGCCGTTAAGATAAGCAAAAGAGCTAAGGCTCTAGCCGATTTTATTGGAGGCTGTGGAGCTGGCCGATTATATTGTGCCATTTCTCCAGAAGGGAACGTTCAACCCTGTGTCTTCTTTCCATTGGTAGTCGGAAATCTAAAGACGGAACGGCTAGAAGACATATGGTTCAACTCTCCAGTTTTTCAGGATCTCAGGGACAGAGAAAAACTGAAGGGGCGCTGCGGCAAGTGTGAGTACAAGTTTGTTTGCGGAGGTTGCAGGGCAAGAGCCTTCGCGTACCATGATGATTATCTTGTGTCTGACCCTGGCTGCATCAAAAAGCTCTCGGAGGGTGACTGACAAATGAAAAAGGTGAAGATAGGAGTCTTCAGAACCGATAACGGTTTAGAGTCCGCCTTAAAAGAGGCGTTAAAAGCTGCGGATTGGGGTAAGTATGTTCGGGGCAAGGTTTTCATAAAACCGAATCTGTGCTCCAAAAATTATATTCCGGGGGCTGTCACAAATCCTCAGGTTCTCTTTCATCTGGTAAGTCTTCTTCGAGACAGGGCTGAAGAGGTCGTTGTTGGCGAATCCAATGGCTACAACTACTGCTGCGACGATGCTCTGGCACTAACTGGCGTAGAGAAGATAGTTAAAAATGCTGGCGGAAAGACCATCAACCTCTCTG
The DNA here is from genome assembly GCA_004376385.1 of Candidatus Bathyarchaeum sp. Lineage (GTDB taxonomy): Archaea > Thermoproteota > Bathyarchaeia > Bathyarchaeales > Bathyarchaeaceae > Bathyarchaeum. The sequence continues at coordinate 263 of SOJY01000147.1, read as the reverse complement.
ACGATGAAATTGTGAAAGTCCAGAATCCTAAAGCCCTGTTTTTGAAGAACTTTCCGCTACCAAAAACTCTTGTCGAAGCCGACTCTATTGTTGACGTTCCAGTGATGAAGACACACGAGTTCACAAACTATAGCGGCGCCATAAAGAACCTGTTTGGATGCATACCCAACGATAGACGCATTTTTCTTCATCCTAACTTTGACATGGTTATGCATGATTTGCTGGTTCTGCTGAAACCAAAGTTTGTTGTTATGGATGCTACA
>SOJY01000059.1 GCA_004376385.1 Candidatus Bathyarchaeum sp. | reverse complement strand
CCAGGACGCATAAGATTGTTTATGAGCCTCTCAACTATGCTGACTTTAGCCTTGTGAAACTTCCCATGCTCATGTCTTCCCATACTGTGGGGAACATATACTGGTTTAAGAGATATGTATTGCTTGAGCCCTGGATCCTCTACCTGAATCCCGTCGAAGCTCCACTTTCCGAATAGTTTAATTTCTTCCATCTTGCTCAAACGAGCCACCTTGACAAAGTTTCTGGGTTCAGAAACCAATATTTAAGGATTGTTTAGAAAACAGCCCCGCTGTTACCGCATAGGCTTCTCTTTTCTACCAAGAACCAACTCATTAAGGGACACCCCATTAACGGTTGAAACTTTCCATCGAACTCCAGGAAGGTCACCCATAGCTCCACCGCGGGAACCACCAATTCCCTCCACCACAACCTCGTCGTGTTCATCAACTACGTTGAGTGCGCCGTCACCAGGGAGAAAAGCGGTTATAACTCTACCATTCTTGATTAGTTGCGTTCTTACGCATTTCCTGATGCCGCTGTTAGGCTGCTTGCATTCGACGCCAACTTTTTCTAATACGATTCCCCGGGCCATAGGAGCGCCCTTTAATGGGTCAGATTTGACATCTAGCCTAAGCGTTCGTCGTTTGTAGTAAACGTCTTTCCATCTGAACTTTTTTCGCTTCGCAACGAGTTTTCTTGCGGCGAGTTCGCCTTTCGGTGCTTTGGAACCCATGCTTTTCTGTCCTCTAGTTATTCTATTCTGGAGTTCTGATATTTAAACAGTCCAGAATGTGGAACTCCCATAAATATGATTCGCGAATAGTTTATTTGGCTGCTGTTTTTCTTTGCTTCAGATTCGACCGGAGACTTGAAACTTGTTAAGCGATGAATTGAGCCAAAAATTGTTTCTTTCTAGAGTATGGGCTTCGATTCTAGGGAAAGCTTTTGGATATTCAAGGATTAGAGTGAGTCGATAATGATGTCTTTGTCGAACAAGATTTCGTAGGGAGATTTCTTGTAGCCGATTATTGGTTTGGTTTTGATTATGATTTTTTCCCATCTTTTGCGGGCTATGTCGTATCTGAAATTGTGTGTGTTCGGTTTTAGGAGACATCGATAACCGATAAACCGGCCATTTTGGAACACGAGTCTCATTTTGTCTTTGCATTGAGGGTCTGCGCAGGGGAGCGTTGCCCTTATCATCGTCATAGTGTTTATTAAGACATGATAAACACGTTAATAAATGTAACGAATAGAACGTCTGAATCCAGAAACACAAAAAAGAGCCTGATAAATAGGCTAATTTCCTGAAAGTATTGTTCTTGCTTTATCAAGTATTGATTCAAGCTTTTCTTTGGAGATTCCTGTTTGCCTTCTGAGCGCTGTTGGATTCTTTTCGGTTAACTGTTTTAACAGGATTATTCCACTAGATGCCAATCTCTTTCTGTTTTCAGCGTTTAATCCCTTAAGAAAGGTTATGGGGTAGAGTTTCTTTTCTTCAATCATTGTTTGTAGGTCATGGTGTGGAGGCGAGCTCCATCCTATGTGGCTTATTCCTCTGCAGTCTGCGTAGCGTTTGGCGTGTTCTGAAAGTTTGGTGTTGCAGATTATCATTGCGTAATCTATTTGTAGGTTGTTTAATCCAAGTTTGTGTCCTTCTGTTACGTCTTCGAATACGGCTCTTGAAATGCGGCTCACGTCGAGGCTTGTTGGAGTGTGATATTTGAAGTGGTGTTTGACTTCTACAAGGCATGTTTTGCCGTTTTTTCTGGCAATAGCGTCGACTTCATGTTCTACGCATCTGCCTCGTATTATCTGGTTTGGGGTAACTTCGTAGCCGTGTTCGCTTAACAGAAGCTGGATGAATCTTTCAAAGTCGGGGGCTGGATTTAGCAGGCTCAGAGCCTTCCGCAGGTCAATCTGATGCCTGATCACGGGCTTATGCTTTCTTAAACGCCTGAAGATCATCTGGAGGATTTTCTTTGTTTCTATGCCATCATATATTCTCGTTTCGATTCCTTCAGCGATTGACTCGGCAACAGCCCTAGTTGCGTCCATCCTTAGGCAGGTTCGTACAACTTTCCATTTGCTGAATGGTTGTGTTGTTCCGTCAGCTTTTGTCACAAAAATAGTCAACGTGATCATCCACATGTTTATAGCACGGTTATTTGCTAAAAAAGATAACCACA
>SOJY01000157.1 GCA_004376385.1 Candidatus Bathyarchaeum sp. | reverse complement strand
ACGCTGCATACTCGACTGGAATCAAGGTGCTAGTTTTCCTCCACCAGTTGGTTTTCTTCTTCTGACTGTTCTTCCTTCAGCTCCGATAGCTCTCTGACATCACGAATCTTCAGTTGTTTGTAGATTGTGATGGCAAGTGCAAGGGCCACAGCAGTTACGCAGGCGTCAACAGATAAGGCAAGGATCGAGAAAGCTTGACCCAAGGAGTCTTCCATTAGTGAACCAAAAACAACAAAATTCATTGTTGCTGCTGCAGTGATCATTTCTATGGCAATCAACAATTTTATCAAGTCATGCTTCGTAACCAAGCCGACTATTCCAATCGCCAGAATCGTAACAGACAGTATTATGTAATCCACGTTACTTTCGCCTCCGTTCCTCCTTCAAAAGGAGCACTACGCCAAGCGCAGCCGTCAAAACGACTAAACCTTGAGCAAGAACATCAATCGCCCTCAAATCCCATAACGCACTGGAAAGCGACAAATCCAATGAGCTAGTGAAAGACGGGATTGCTACAGTTCCAACAATAACAGGAATAGAAAGGATAGCAGCAGCAATTAACCCCACGACTTTCGTTCGGGAGGATGTTTTAGCGTCGCGTTTCTTGGTTAACGTATCGCCGGCAAGAAGGAAAACCGCTGCGGTTCCAGTGCCTAACGCCAACTGAAAGATTGCGGCGAAGGGCGCGTTTAGATTGAAGTAAAGCAACGAAAGCAGAATCATCATTGTGCTCAGGGACAAAACCGAATACACGGTTTCCTTCAGGTATATCGCGAAAACCGCAGAGGTTATCATGCCAATAGCTAAAACTGTTTCAATCCACATGCTATTTTCCCTCGTCCGTAGTGACTTTTTGCTTAGAAATAAATTCCTCTGGGAGTATCAGCAGCTCTTTCTTTTCTGTTGTTGACATCTCAAACGTTGTAGAGAGCTTTATTGCATCCCTTGGACAGCTTTCCGCGCATTGATAACAGAATATGCAGCGATCAAGGTAAAACTTGGGCATCCGTTTTCCAGACACTTCCACAAGCTCAATAGCCTTGGCGGGACAGTCCCGCTCGCATAAACCGCAACTGATGCACTTTTCAGGATCAAAAGTGTGTCTGCCTCGGTAGCCTTCAGGAACTTGTACCTTAACAGCAGGATATTCGCGAGTGAAGGGCTTCTTAAAGATACACGAACCAACGTCCTTTATCATTGTGGGTAATCGTATTTTAGCCATGCTTTTTCCTCCTAACCAATCACCGACCGCAACAACGGTTCAATACCTATTGTAAGAGCAAGAGACAAAACAGACAAGGGAATTAATAATTTCCAGTTCCCATGAACAACCTGATCTATCCGCAGCCTAGCAGCCACGTTACCGACATACTCCAAAACGAATACTACTCCAAGCGTTTTAACAATAAACCAGAAAATATGCCAAATTTCTGGCATCCCAAACAACACTGGTCCATTGGAGCCGCCCAAAAATAAAACGGTTACAAGAGCAGCACCAATCAAGAACTGGAAATCCTCTGAAAGTTTTATGAAAGCCAGTTTTCTTCCGCTGTACTCTGTTTCGTAACCGCCTACAATTTCGGTTTCTGCATGAGGAATATCGAAGGGGTCTTTCTCTAACTCAGCCTGTAGGACAATAATAAACAAGGCACAAGACCAAGGAATCAGAAGAACAAAAGGAATAGATTGGCTCGCCGTAATATTAACAATGGACAAGCTTTTTGCAAGAAAAGCAGGACCAATCGCAAGAAGAATAAGAGGTATATCATATCCAAGAAACTGCGTCAGAACTCTAGTTGCGCCAATCCCGCTGTACGGATTCAAAGAAGCCCAACCAGAAAGAAATATGCCAAAGTTAGCAAGAGTTACCAGAAGCAAAACTAGAAGTAAATCTCCCTCAAAACTCGAATTCAAAATCACGTTTGAGCCGTCAATCGGGATGTAGAAAAGAGCAAAAACAAAGAACGAAAACGCGAGAATTGGAGCTGCCACAAACAGTAGCTTGTTGGTCTGCTTTGGGGTAATATCTTCCTTCGAAAACAGTTTTATGTAATCGGCTATGGGCTGGAGGATACCAAACGGACCCGCATAAGAGGGACCCATCCTGTTCTGAAACCGCGCCGCAACCTTTCTTTCGAACCAGTCAAAAAATAGTACAAGCACCAAGAGAAAGATGAAACCCGGAAAGACCAGCGTCCTTACAAGAAAAATCAGATCAAGAGCCATCTAGATCAACGCCTTCCGGTTTTTAGAATTGTTTACATCATCAAGGCTCCAGTGCCATTTCTGACCATTTTTGGTATCAAGGAATGCCATGCGATCAGTGCAAGAAAAGCACGGGTCTAAGCTTCCTATCACAGAAGGAATATCAGCAATGAAGGCGCCACGGATTGCATCTGGAAAAGCCATAAGGTTAGCTAAGGTTGGAGCTCTGACCTTAACCCTGTAAGGATAGGCAGTTCCATCACTTTTAATATAATGTATAAGTTCGCCTCTTGGAGCCTCAACACGGCTAACAGCCTCACCTTCAGGTATTTTTCGTTGAACCCTAACCCGTAAACGTCCACTGGGAAGGTGACTAAGCGCATAATCTAGTATGTCTAAGCTTTCAAGCACCTCTTCGGCTCTGACCATCAGCCGAGCCCACGTGTCACACTCTTTGTAGCTCACTACATTGAAAGGAATTTCCTCGTATGCCGCGTAAGGGTCATCTTTTCTGACATCCATAGCAATTCCTGACCCACGCGCAACAGGACCGACAACACAGAACTTCAGAGCATCAGATCTACTCAATACTCCGACCCCTTCGGTTCTTAGTCGTAATGTTGGATCTTCCTCAAACACCTTCTTGTAGAAAGTCGTCCGTTTCCTAACTTCTTTGACGGTCTTCAGGGTCTTCTCAATTGTGTTTGGGTCTATATCGCGTCTTACTCCGCCGATCGTGTTAAACCCGCTCATCAACCGGTTTCCGGTGATGCGTTCAACTATATCCATTACGGGCTCACGGTCACGCCACACATGCTGGAATAGTGCTTCAAAGCCAAGTAAATGACCAGCAACTCCAAGTAGTAACAGATGACTGTGAACCCTGTTTAGTTCATGTATAATCGTTCGTAAGTATAAAGCGCGAGGCGGAGTGTCAATATTTCCGATGTCCTCAACAGCTTGACAGAAACAAGTTGTGTGCGCAGCATTACAGATGCCACAGATTCTCTCCACCAGATACACGTTTTGGAAGTACATCATCCGTTCAGCCGCTTTCTCAATTCCCCTATGAACATATCCAAGGCGCACCTCAACATCCACAACCGTCTCCCCATCAACCTTGAAAGAGAACATTTCAGGTTCATGCAAAACGGGATGCTGAGGACCCACAATAACATTAATTATTGAACCAGCATCTTTGAGGTCTTCTGTTTCTGTCTGTGAAGTTTCTTCAGAAACAAAACTATTCTCTTGGTTAGCGTGAGGTTTCCAATCTCTTCTGAGAGGATAGTCTCCTTGAGGCCAATTCTCGGGCAACATTAATCTTTGCAGGTTCGGATGACCCTCAAAAATAACTCCTAAGAGGTCGAAGACCTCCCTCTCGTATAAATTCGCTCCAGGTAGGATGTCTGTTATCGTTCTGATAACTGGTTTTTCTCGGGGAACCCTGCTCTTGATGGTTATTGTGCCCCCACAAGCCATGTGATAGTTTAACTCTATCTCGTTTCCCAAATCAGTTCCAGTTATGGTTGAAAGCTCAGCGTTCTCAACCTGTTTCAGGAGCAAAGAGATCGCGTCTCTGTGACGCTCAGGCTTAAGAAGAACGTAAGCTTTCCTCGGCTTAGGGACCCTAAACTCGAGAATTGCGTCTTCCAAATTTTTCTTGAGAACGTCTACAGCATCTTCGAACATTTCCATATCTCTATCCCTTCAGTTTTCCAAGTAGTTTCGCAACTCCCTGCACTATCGCTTCCGGTTTTGGAGGACACCCCGGAACATAAATATCAACAGGAATAATCTCATCGAGACGACCACTCACGCCATAACATCCCTGAAATATTCCGCCAGAACATGCGCAAGCTCCTACGGCTACAACAAATTTTGGCGAGGGCATCTGCTGATAAATCATCTTGAGTCGTGGTGTACATTGCTTTGTCACGGGTCCAGTTACTATAAGAACATCTGCATGCCTAGGCGAAGGCACAAGTTTCACGCCGAAACGTTCCACATCGTATCTGGGTGTCAGCAAAGCAACAACCTCAATATCGCATCCGTTGCATGCCCCAGTATTGAAGTGAAGCAGCCAAGGCGATTTTGTTCTAGCCCATTTCAGCAAGCCTAGGTCGAGCGTCGTTAGTAGCCTCCAAGAAGTAGCAGGTCTGCTACTAAAATGATAGTGAGGTAAATCAGTAAACTGAATGGATTAATCATCTCTAGGGCTAAGGCTGCAAACGCTAATATCAACGCAGGAGAGTCAAGTATGACGAAAAATATGAGATACTTGTATAAAGTAACATTTACCGACAGCTTTTTGGAAAACACCTTCTCTCCACATGCATACATTAAACTTTTTTCTTCACTGGCAGAAGTTTTGTATGCCAACTGCCGGCTACACAAATAGATCAATGACGAAACGATCAAAATAAGTAGAAAGGCTACAAAAGGCTCAATCATCAACCCCTCACTTCCTATTGTTCTGAAAGATTGAATGCAGGAGTGATGGCTATTATGAGCAGTGTGTCTTCCATATCTATTTCGCCACTTTTGATCTCTATTGTCTACTTATGCGTTGAATTACAGTAATAGACACGATTGAAAGAAAATTCCATGATGCAACAATCGCCGTGTATATTGAAACCTTTACCGGATCATATTGGAACATACCATTCAAAAAAAAGACCAACAATAAAAACAAATCTGATAATCCAATGAGAAGGAGCATGCGATGAACAGTTTTTTTTCTAGCTATCCACATCTTACTCCCTCTTTCGTTCATGTTCTAACTCTATGTGAACGTTATTAGTCCAGAACCCACGTTCATTTTTTATTAGTCGTATCAGCATTATTGTTCCAGCGAGAATCAGCAGGAACAATAAGGGTATACAAAACACTAACAACCACGATGTTAGATTGTTTTGATACGTCACCGGATTAGTCAGACAAATAACAACGAACAATGTAAAGATCAACCAAAAAAAGGCAATGGGCAAAGCAGCAAACACTTTTCCAACATTCATCTTCATCATTCCTTTTTAGGAAAGCAGTAAACCAGTTGGTATAAACTTTTTCTATAAGCTTATATATCTGACATAAATAATTAAATCTAATTAACTAAATTTAAACATGAGGATGTCATCATGTCTGAAACGAGAAAACTCCAAAGACTCGGCAAAACCCTTTACGTTTCTATTCCTAAATCTTGGGCAACTGTGATGCAGCTGAAACAAGGCGACAAAGTCAAGTTAATTCCACAGTCAAACGATTCTTTATGTATTTGCTCAGCCGACACAAGAGAAGAGTCTCGAGAAATAATTCTAAGAATCAAAGCCAAAGACTCAACACATTCCCTCAAGCGGGAAATTGTAGCCGCTTACGTTGATGGCTTTGACATAATCAAGCTTAAGGCGGAAGAGAGAATTGCTAAGGAACAACAAGACAACATTAGAGAGATAGTTGATCATCTGTTTGGTTTGGAAATAATCGAGATTTCGGGAGACACAATAATAATACAGTGTTTGCTAAAACGAACTTTAAAAATAGATGTGACGATTCAAAGGATTTATAATGTGATATCATCAATGTTTGAAGAAACTCTTTTTGCACTAAGAGACCAAAATGCAAATCTAATCATTGGTCTATCTAGAAGAATGCATGACATTAAACGGCTTTCTCTAGTTACCAATCGCTTACTTCGGAGCTTACTGCTATTTCCAACACCAGAAAATTATATGAGACTTAGTTTGATCGATTGTGTCGACTATCTGCAGATTATTCACATAATCTCTGAAATCGCTTGCGATGTAAATAAAATCTCAGAGAGTGTTATGGCACTGAGTGATCAAGACCTTCCGAAGCAGATTTTAGAGCCTTTGTATCAAGTAAGTGTTACAATAAAACGCTCATTTAACAATTCGGTTCAAGCACTTTTATCCAAGGACATACACCTAGCAAACCAAATCTTGGACAATATACCCGCTAGTGACCTAAACCTTGAAGAATTATGGAAATTTTGTAGAGAAGCGGATAAATTAGAAATTTCCAGTCTTGTTCTATCGCACGCTTATTTGCTTATTGACTGTCTAAAACGGATAAATCAACATTCTGCCGAAATTGCAGAGATCGCTATTGACCGAACTGAAGCTGCTACTGCAAGCGGTCAGAATATTGAAACGCAAAAGTGTGCCTGATCAACTGTGCGGACAAATCTCATTTGCCAAAATTACTGGTGAATCGGTCTAGATTGACCTCCGCGTTTAAACCTTAGGATAGATTGGAACTCACGGTCTTGAGGACTAGGACTTTTTGATCGCGCGCATTCCCTTACGAGGGGAAATTTTCTGTATTTTTTCTTTCCTCTGACGATTACTAAAGTGTATACTCGATTTAGCATACACATATCTACTGTATTTTCTTATGGTACCTTCCTTTCTCCTTATAGTAAATAGATCTAGAACGTTCTTTCATATACTTTTATATGCTATTACAGTATACATTTCAGTAGAAGAAAGAGATATCCCGAATCAGATTGAGGACTTCGGGAGATGTCTCCATTTTTGAAGTGCCCAGACATTTCATAACATTTTGCCGTTTACTCCACCTTTCTGAAAAGCAGGGGCTGTTATATTGCTGATTTCGTTACTTATTCAACTCTTTTTAGAAGATAATCATATCGCAGTATTCCTTTGGTTGTTATCCAGTACCTGTATTCCCTTCCTTCTTTTTGGCGTCTAGCGCATCCCTGCTTGTAAAGTCTTGTTAACGCTTTTCGGGCGGTGGATGGTTCCACATCATCAAAGTAGATTTCAGATATTTCGTTAGCTGTTAACCCGTCGGGGCTTTCGAGTAATAATTCTAGATAATCTGTCTTTGGATGAATAATAGTCTTCAAGTTTTACTCTAGTAATATTATATGCTTAATTTATTTTAAAGATTTTACGCGAAAAAGTGGCAAGGTGTCCTTTTCACTTTTGCGAAAAGTTTTTTCACAACCTGTTTGATGTGAACCATGAAAATTAAACAGTGTAAATCAGCTATACCATCTAATACTTTCTTTACAGTTGTTGGTGTAACAAGTAGGCTAAACAGCCCAAATACTCCAAATCATCTGTAATTTTTCATGTTTTAGCTTTACTTTTACATGTTCCAGCTTCAATTTACATGTTTCACTGTTCCAAAACAGCAAGGTGTCCTTTTTGAAAATGGAACAGACAACTGTTCCAAAACCTTTTACATATATAAAACAATAATGTAATTGGAACAATGCTAAGCGAGAGAATCAAGAAACGAATCCTAGAATTATACTATAACAGATTTAGCTATAGAGATATTGTTTCTCAAATCAAGAAAGAAGAACATAAGAAAATAGGTATAGCGACGATCTCAAGGTTAGTGAAAAATGAGAAAACATGGGAATTGAATGTCGTAAGGGAAGTGAAGCAAACTCCAAAAAAAAGACGACTAACCATCAGCGAAATCGTTGACCAATATAATTCTCACGATAATGGATTTAATACAGTTGTTAAACACGTTCTAGCACCTTCAGGCAGGAAAAGAGGGTCTGCAAGAATGATTAGTAGTGATCCTTTTGAGCAAGAATTTAATGCTGATGATCAGGATTTGGCACGAGAAGCCAAAAGACTCGGACTTCAAGAGTTAATT
>SOJY01000171.1 GCA_004376385.1 Candidatus Bathyarchaeum sp. | reverse complement strand
TGAAACAGTTTTTTCATCTTAATCTACTGTTGAATAATCAGCAAACGGAAACATGTTTAGTCACATCTGAAAGGTTTTTATCATACCAAAAATAGAGTGAACATGATAAAGATGCGAAAATTTGATTTTTTCATTCTTCTATTAGTAATCTCGTTTGGTATACTCAGCACCCTTTCTCTCGCAAGCATCTATCTTACAAATTATACCACAAATTCATCACAAACAGACTGGACGAATGAAATGTGGTGCATGGGTGGAATAACTCCAAACGGAACGATTTCTCAATCATCACTTTGGCTGATTCCTATAGGTTTGGCTGGAATCGCAATTGTCGGTGTGATCGGTGCTGTTTACTTCTTTATTTTTCCCGAAATGAAAACAGAGACACAAGTAAACAAGAACTATAATGCCTCAAAGCTCTCTCCAAATGAGTTGAGCAATTCATATTCTGCGGTCTACAAGACTTTGAAACCTGACGAAAAAAAGGTTCTTGAAGTTCTAAGTACCCATGACGGAAAATATTTACAGAAATATATTCGGCAAGAAGCTGGATTAAGCAGACTCAAAGTTCATAGAATACTGGCACGTTTGGCAGAGCGAGGCATTGTAAGCCTGAAAAAGTCAGGAAACACCAACGAAGTAACTCTTGCCGATTGGTTGAAAACAAAAAATGACAACATTTGACTGATGTGCACAGAATTGAAAAAAGGCTGGAATAGTAAACTTGTGGCAAGTGGATGGGAGCAAAGAGAATAGCCTTGCGAATGTGCTCAAGAATTACGTTTGTAAAACAGTTTTATGTTGGGTTATTTTTTGCCGAGGGCTTCGGTTAGCAGTTCCATGGTTTTTTCGATGTTGTCTTTATGTTTGGAGCGGATGACGGGAGCGAAGCATTTCTTGACGTACATGCCGTAGATGAGGATTTCTCTGGGGTCAGGCTCAGAAAGAGCCTCAAGCAGCAGATTCAAAATCTGCGTTTTCGCCTCGCTGCTCTCAATATTCTTCAAAATATCCGCAGTCTCGTCATTTGTATCTTCTTTCTCGATGCTCTTCTTGGGCTTGTAGCCTAACTCCTCAAGTTTCTTAAGAACCATAGTTTGCTCATCTCCAAGTTTCTGGAATTAACTTGTTAACTGTAGCTTTTCTTGCTTTCTGGTCAAATTCTTTTTGCGTCATCAAACTCAAGGCGTCTTCGGGGCACCATTCAACACATTGAGGCGTCCCCTCGCACAGGTTACAGATCATAACCGTCTTTTTGGGTTGATTCAAGAATATGGCGCCGTGCTTGCAGCTTTCGAGGCACCAGCCACACAGGTCACATTTTGTGTCATCGACCATAATTACGCCTGTTTCCTCAGACTGCGTCAAAGCATCTCTGGGGCATGCACGGACGCATGGAGCATCCTCGCAGAGCCTACACGCCACAGGCATGTTAACAAGCTGATGTAAACGTAAAACTTTGATTCTGGAAAGTTTAGGATCAAAAGCTTTCTCATTTTCCAATGCACAAACAAGCTCACATACTCTGCAACCAGTGCACTTTTCAAAGTCAGCACCGACAAACTTTAGTTCAGCGGTCACTTGCTCTGACACAACCATTCCGTTAACCTCTAAGGCAATCACCTAAAAAGTTGTGAACTACTTATATGTTTTTATTACGCAAGTTCAAACGGGTAAGCACCGTTTAAGCACAGCATCAAACACGGAATTAGTCATCTTCTACTGCATGTACTTCCGTTTTATCTTGAAATCCTGCAGTGTTGACCGAAAATCGTTTCTTATAAAACCCTTGTTTACAAGCTCGAAATCTCTTACGCGCCTCTTAGACTGAAACAAGAGCCTCTTCTTCCAGATTTCCGGCAAATCTTTAATCGGACTTATCAGTCCCCTCATGGTTGCTTTAGCCTCATCATGTTTCTTCACAGCAAAAAAGCCAACAGAAACCATAAACGTGAAAAAACTCAAAACCGAGAAACGCCACCAGACGTTCCTGAGTTCATAATTTTTGAGCACCGTACGCATCCGGTTTTTGGAAGAATGATAAAGACTCATTCCGCTTACGCCCCTCAGGACGCCGCCGCGATGAATCACCGAAGCAGATGGAACAAAAAGTATCCGGTAACCCAGCAACCTTGCACGAAGAGAAAGGTCAGTGTCATCATCATATATGAAATAATCAGCGTCAAAGCCTCCAGCCTGATTGAAAACCTCTCTTCGAATAATACAACAACCTGAAGACGCCGCCAAAATCTCGAAGGTCTCTCTGAGCATCTCTTCTTTTGAGCCATAGTTTGCAGCCCATGTCCCTAAAGCGTCAACAGCCACACAAACATAATCTAAACGACTCTTGTCTTCTGACAACACCAGTTTAGCCTGCGCTAACCCGACAGTGCCATCGTTCTCCATGACTTTAACCAGTTCCCAGAGCCAATTCTCAGCCTTGAATTCTGTGTCGCTATCCAAAAAAACAATGTATCGCCCTTTAGCAATTCTCGCCCCGATGTTGCAGCCCTCAGAATGCCCCACATTCTCACTATTCCTAACAAGTTTTATACGAGAATCCGAACCGAAAGACAGCTCTATCTCCGCAAAACTCCCATCTGTCGAAGCGTTATCAACAACCACAACTTCATAGTTAGGATAATCTGTATCCAAAAGAGTGAGTAAACACTGCCTCAAAAACTCTCTCCCGTTAAAGTTAACGATTACAATCGAAACGGAAGGACAGCTCTCACTTTTTCCAGACACAATTACCACCATACTGAACCAAGCTTTAACTTAGGTTCCAGCACGTTTTCTCGACTCATAAAGAAGATGAGGCTAGCTTAAAGCCTTTTTTGGCGCAAAAAATAAATGGGGTCAAGTAGATTCTACAAACGGGTAAAAGAAGCGATTTTAATGGAAGACCACAAAACACCCCTTTCAGTCACGATTGTAGTTCCTGTTCGAAATGGAGAACAGACCATCCAGCAGTTACTAGAGTCACTCCAAAAGCTGGACTACGACAGAAACAAAGTAGAGGTGATTGTAGTTGACGGAAACTCCACAGACAAAACTCGGGAAATAGTCAAAAAATACCCCGTGAAACTGGTTGTTGAGAAAAGAAAAGGACTAAACGTTGCAAGAAACACAGGGATAAAATGCAGCAACGGCGAAATCGTGGCATTTACAGACTCCGACTGCATAGTGCCTCCCAACTGGATAACAAAAATCGTCGAGAACTTCAAAGACCCCAAAGTCAGCTGCGTAGGCGGAAGCGCAAAAGCCCTTAACGGCGACTTCGTTTCACAATACGCAGACAACAGCATAGTACGGTTGATGCCCTTCTTCACGAAACGTGAAGAACTCGAAAAAGTGAAGCCTTTCTTCCGCCATCCAGCAGGATGCAACATGGCTTTCAGACGAAAAATAGCAGAAGAAGTCGGATATTTTGACGAGCAAATCCAGTATGGCTTCGACGAAGTCGAGTTTGCTGATAGAGTCTGCAGAGCAGGCTACAAGATGGTTCTGGACCCCGAAGTTTCTGTCTGGCACAAACATCGATCAACACTTGGAGAATTTCTGAAACAAAACTTTCAGTACGGCAAAGGAAGCGGAATAGTGCTTAAACAGAACAAGCTGAAGGACTCCGTTTCTAAATGGTCATTTCTGGGCCTAATGGGATTCATAAGTTGGCTGTTAATAGTTGGATCGCTAACGGTCCTAACCCTTACGTCAAGTTCCAGCATTTTCTTCTGGCTACTATTCGGATTCACTGGCTTGCCCCTAATTATATTGTCGACAGTCTACACATACAGGGCAATGCAAAACAAAAAACTCGCCAGAGTTGTCACATACCCCTTAATTGACTTCTTCAGAACGCTCTCTTTCTGTTTTGGACAAATTTATCAACTATTCAAAAAACCCGAAAACGAACAACAGAAACGACAACTTGATTAGCCCAAAAACAGCAGCACTTTATCCGTGGACAAAAATATTCCTAAATCATAAACATGTCGGCTCTCGCAATTTGCCTTAAATTAATTGCATCCCCCTTTTTAGTTGTTCAAAGGAGAGGGAAGCCCATTTGGATCTCGGGTCTGGACAGAGCGACGTTTACAACATGTTCGAAGCAGTAGTTGACGTCATACATGGAAAGAAGCGCAAGAAACTCAAGTTCGCCAAATGCATGAAATGCAGTCGTTTTAGCCCGTTCAGACCGAAATCCAAGAGCATACAGTTCACAGCTTTTTACTGCAATCATTGCGGGAACATCATTTCTTTTGGCGCAAGAAGAATGAATCCTCAAATCAGCGAACTCGCTGAAATATTTTGTGAAAACTGCGAAGACGACTGCAGAAAATGTCAAATCAACAAAATAGCCAACGAACAGGCTTATTCAAAAAAGCGTTACATTAAGTAAAAGAGCGCATTAAACACTAATTAAATAAGAAAAGAAAAAGGGTAGATCCCAAAGTTATTGACTTTCTGAGAGAACCTAATTGTAACTACCAAAACGGTAACTGAAAAAAGAAAATGGAAAAAGGGCTTTTAATATCTTCTTCGCTGGTATCCGCCGCTTCGTCCGCCACCGCTGCCGCCGTAGCCGCCGCCCCTACCGCCATAGCCGCCTCTACTGAATCTTCTCTCTTGTTCGTATCGCTTGTCGGAAAGGTTATTCTCTGTGTTGACTTCAGTGATTGGCGAATCTTCTACTAGCTCGTAACTGCCGTATTTTCCTATGTTTATGCGCATGTTTCCTCTGAAGAGGTTTATGTAACCGTTAGTGATGCTCAGTGTGGCTTCTTCGTTTATTGCGTCTATTTTGTCATCCCAAAGGGTCATGTATATGCATCCAGTCTCGTCTCCAACCAAGGCATCTGCAACTCTGCGTACAGAATAATCTCTTCCCGTGACGCTTCTGACTTCGCCCTTAGAAACTACTTTCACGATTGTGTTGACGCCTCTAGAATTTGGGGTCAACGTTTCTACTTTTACCAGCTCTTCACTTTCAGATGGTTCTTCACCTGACATTTCATCTACATCCGATTAACATGGTCATTGACTAGAGCGGTTCTTAAAGATTGTGGTTTCCATATTTAGGGATTAATGTCTTAAAAACACAAAAATCTGATACATCAAAAGTTAGAAATTAAATGCAACATAACACACGACCTGCCACTCATAATTTATAAGTTCCCCACTGCAACTCTTTACCTAAAGGTGGTTCTATGAGTAGGCAAAGAAAATTCCGAGAGCGAACATCATCTGTTCCCATCGAAAAAATCGATAATTATCGCTGGCGCATACCCGCAAGCTACAAGTCAGGAATGCGCGTTCCCGGCATGATCTTTGCCGACGAGCAACTCATAGAAAAGATAAAAACGGATCGAACACTCGAACAGTGCGCCAACGTCGCCCACCTACCAGGAATTTACAAGTACGCAATCACATTACCCGACGGTCACGAAGGATACGGTTTTCCGATAGGCGGCGTCGCAGCTACAGACTATGAAGAAGGGGTTATAAGCCCGGGGGGAGTGGGCTATGACATCAACTGTGGGGTCCGTCTATTAACAACAAATCTTTCTGAAAGTGATGTTAGACCATACCTTGCCGCTCTCACCAACGCCATATTCAAGAATGTTCCCAGCGGACTCGGCAGCCGACGAAAAGATTTCAGCCTGACAATACATGAACTTGAACAGCTTGTTACGGAAGGCGTATCATGGGCAGTAGAGAAGGGGCTGGGGCGACCTGAAGACATCAAGCACTGTGAAGAAGAGGGATGTATGGAGGGCGCTAACCCTGACAAGGTTTCGTCCAGAGCGAAGCAAAGGGGTCTTCCTCAAAGCGGAACCCTCGGCTCAGGAAACCACTTTTTAGAAATTGGAAAAGTTGACAAAATCTACGACAAAAAAGTAGCTAAAACATTCGGCGTCACTCATGAGGGGCAAGTTACGGTTTTGATTCACTGCGGTTCCCGCGGATTTGGACATCAAACCTGTTCGGACTATCTCCGTGTCATGGAACGAGCAGTACAAAAATACAACATTTCCATACCTGACCGTGAACTCGCCTGCGCACCAGCAACAAGCAACGAAGCACAAGACTATTACCAAGCTATGGCATGCGCCGTCAACTATGCTTTTGTTAATCGTCAAGTCATCACTCATTGGGTTCGCCAGAGCTTCGAAGAGGTTCTCAAGAGGTCAGCGGAAGATTTTGGTTTGGACTTGGTTTACGATGTTGCACATAACATCGCAAAGAGTGAAGAACACACTATAGAGGGAAAACGAACAAAAGTTTGGACTCACAGGAAAGGGGCAACACGATCATTTCCGCCAGAACACAGGGACATCCCAGCTGACTACCGATCTGTGGGGCAACCTGTTATCATTCCTGGAAGCATGGGTACAAGCTCGTGGCTGCTGGCGGGAACGGCTAAGGCAATGGAGGTTTCTTTTGGTTCCACTGCTCACGGAGCTGGACGCATGATGAGCAGATCGGCTGCGAAACGGAGGTTCTGGGGAGGAGACGTGAAACAGGCTTTGGCGGGTCGAGGAATCGTTGTTAGAGCAGCCAGTTCCATTATTCTAGCCGAAGAAGCTGATTTGGCATACAAGAACGTGGACCGAGTAGTGGATGTAAGCGATAAGCTTGGAATCGCAACCCGTGTTGCCCGGTTGGTTCCACTGGGAGTCGTAAAAGGATAAAAACTGAAAGATAGTTAGTGCTCCTGTTGGGTTCGCAGCAGATGGAAAAGGTATTCCTGCGCGTAACCAGCGTATCTTCCAAAGTATTCTCTTCCGAATGAGCCGATTGTCGCATACTCTTTTGGGGTGATCGAGCCTTTGCTGGAAACTCTTTTGACGAACGAAGAGTCGAAGTGGCTTGCATACAGTTTTGTGGCTACCCGTTTCATCCATACATCTATAGGAAAAGCTTCAAGTTTCTCTAAAGAGAACAAAAGAACACAGTCAGCAACTTTCTGTCCCACCCCCGGCAAAACCAAAAGCTCTCGCTTAGCTTCGTGGTAATCCAGACGTTCCAAATATTCTAGGACCAATTCTCCGCTGTCAACTATTTTGGCGGTCTCCAAAACTCGTTCAGCCCTAAACCCTAAACCGCAGCTTCGCAGGTCTTTGGGGCTGATTTGGGCTAGTTCCGTTGGCTTTGGAAATGTGTAGAAATCGTAGCCGTCAAAGGTTAACTTTTTTCCGAATCGTTGGGAGATGTTATTGATCATTTTTTTGATGGCTGGGATGCTCTTGTATGTTGCGCAGATGTAGGAGATGAGGCATTCCCACGGCTCTTGTCGGCTTAGTCTCAGTCCAAAGAAAAGTTTGATCGCCCTTCGTATATGCTCGTCTTTGCCTATCTCAGATATGATAGAGGGCAAGTTGTCGTCCAATCTCAGGTAATTCTCAATAAACCCTTGATTAGGGATTTCTGGAAAAAAGTGAAACAACAGCCTTTCGTTGCTCTGTTTTATCTTAATCACACGATCCGCAACAACACCATACCACCAATCGCCCAGTTTCTCCCATCGAAAAAGTTGACCACAATCTAAGCTGTGCTCTAAGCTGAATGGAACCGTTGACCTGTTCAGCTTAATCTCCATGGGCTGTTCCTCGGCACATTGGTTACGTCTGCAGGAAAGGATTGTGTTTCTTTTCGTCGCCTATGGTAGTGAAAGACTCGTGCCCAGGATACACTTTGAAGCTGTCGGGCAGAGGCAAAAGTTTGGTTTTTATTGACCGCATTAGCTCATTGAATGAGCCGCCAGGAAAGTCGGTTCTGCCTATAGAACCTGCGAACAGGGTGTCTCCCGTGAAAACAACGTTATCGCCTAAGAGGCATATGCCATCTGGTGTGTGTCCTGGTGTGTGGAGAACCACCAGTTTAAAATTGCCCACCTT
>SOJY01000180.1 GCA_004376385.1 Candidatus Bathyarchaeum sp. | reverse complement strand
TTTTTTAGATAAATCATGGTTTTTCTGCAAGTTATGCAAGTTTGCTGTTCTCTTGGTTTTTTCTGAAAAAGGCTGTTTTCAACAATCAGCTGTTATTAGGCTTCTAATATGATTGGCGGCTTTGCGCGGTCAAAGTTTCTTGACTAAATGTTTGCCAGCTTTCTTGGTGCTTGCTAAATACCGTTTTTATGCGTCTCTTCAATAGGCTGACTGGGGCTGCGGTGGCGCAGTTTTAAGAGCAAAACCACTATTACGATCACTGCTACGAAGATTGCAAAATATAAGACAATGTTCATGGTGTGAAATGCTGATGTTGTCCAAGTTTCGCTGGGCAAGTCTACGGCGTCAGTCTGAACTGTCACCTGTTGAATGGGACTCCAAGAAGTTATTTCTATCTCGTAGACTCCGGGTTCAATCTCCTCGCATAGTTCCCCATTCACAAACGTAGTTGCGCCCGTCACTGAAGCTGCGTTGTAAGCTTGAGTGACTTTCACCCTCACATTTGTTACACCAAACGAAGATGAGTCAACTTGCACATTAACGACAACTTTGTCCCAAACTATGCTGGGGCTTTCAACGGTTACTATGTATCCACTCGCTTCAGGATGCTGAACATCTGTGACAACCCATGAACGTTCGCCCACAGAATCATATGCTACGCTGAAGCTTATCCATCCGGTTCTGTTCGTTACGTGCTCTGTTCCATTCACGTAGACTCTAGCATCAACCACATCACTGCCATCATGTTCCCATCTGACGTGAAAACCCACTGACTGGGCTTCGTTGACACTGCATTTCTCGGCGCTTATGAACGTTTGATCTATGACGGCAACTTGTCTATCCAGAGAATACCAGTAGGTAATGACGTCTTGGGCGGGCTTATTTTGTGGTGTGTGGTTGGGATCGTTAACTCCCCCTTTTGTGGGGTCGTGTATCCAAGTCCACCAATAGAAACCATGGAACCAGCTTCTGTTCCATAGTGCCTGGAAGGCGGCTTCGTAACAGTCTCTCTGTTCTTGAAGATCAACGGACATATCAGACCAGTAGTTTGAAGGCGCCATGCTTGTTCCGTCGCCGCTTCGATAGCCTATCTCCGTGAATATAACCGGCTTGTTTACTGTTGAGAGCCATGCGTCAATCTCGTCCGCATAGTTAGTCCAGACGTTCTTCAGTTCCTCAAAGCTGGGGTCATACTTGAAGAGCACTAAGGGAAAGTAAGCGTCGATCCCCACGTAGTCCACAGAATCCCACCACTCAATGTCTTGGAAGTTGGTCCAATCAGCAGCATATGTTATGGGACCAGAATAGCGTTCCCGCACCCCCGAAATGACAGTTTCCCAGTGCTCTTTCTCTCTGGTTGTCTCTTTAAACTCGCATCCAACTGAGAAAAGTTCCACATCATTTTGTTCAGCAAACTCGGCGAAAAAATTGATGAAGTTGGAGTAGCTCTCAAACCAATCATCGGACGGTTGAATTTCGCCTCTCCACACGGTTGGGTATCCTTGGGTTTTTTCCTCTTCCAATGTATCAACCATAGGTTTCAGCATGACCTTTAGACCTAAACTGTGGGCTGTTGCTATGGCGTGTTTAACTGAGTCGGTGGTTGTCGTGCGATCAGGGTCGGGGCGGATATCGTGTGATGTCGTGTTAGATTGAACCCACGAGAAACAAATTGATATCCACTCCGTGTTCGTTTCAGTTAAGAGCCGCAGAGACTCATCAGATTCAGAACTGCTGAAGGCGTCACTGGACCAAGCCGAGTAAGATAATCCCTTCTGAAAAACGGGTCTTACATCAGACAGTTCAGCTTCTGGGAAGCCAAAAGATTCAGCTACGCCATATTCTCTGTTTAAGGCAAGGGGAAACACAGGATAAGCAAGAACATCTAACGCCAGTATGACTATTAACGAAGAGACGATTACCGATTTTAGTCTCCCCAAATATTACCACCAGCAGAGGCATACCATTATTTATCTTCTAACTTGTGTAAAGTTAATCTCGGTTGACTTTTCGGTAAGGATGGTTATGGCTTCAAGAAGATTTTTTGCAATAGCTAACAGATTCACCGAGACAACCATCAAGAGAAAGATGCTGATGTCAACTGCCAAGTTTACCGTAACTTCCGAAATTGGCAGCGTTACGCTGAAAATGCCGCCGTCTGAGATCATGAAGAAGTAAGCAATTATAACAAGGGCTCTTGCTATGCCAAAGCCGCATCCTATAATGGTTCCTGAGAAAAGTTGCCCTGCCACAACGAAGAAGATAGATATCATTGCGAAATCAAACAGTGTAGTGGTGTAATCAATGGGAAGTAAGTCTTGGGGGTAAAGCATCATTGGCAGGTAATAGACAATAAGAAAAGTTAACGAGCCCCAAACCGCAGCCTTGAGAACTCGTGGGACCACTGTTTTCAAGATCAATTTGGCGTTTAATTCAGCCATAATGTTCCCACCAGTCTAATGTAAACATTGGAGTCTCGAAAATCATGTGCAGGTTGCCGTTGCTTGTTAATTTTAGGACATCTTGTTGCTTTACGTATACAGAAATGCTATCAGCGTAACTGTGGTGCGATGGGACACTGATGGTAGTCAATCCAGAGGTTATTAGTTCTTGTGAATCGTTGTAGACTTCCAGTTTCAAGGTTCCGGCTATGTCAAGAATAGCGTGATTTTCGAAACTTACTGGTATTGTTGCTTCGCTATGGGTGCTGTTATGAGGAGAAACTGAGATGTTTCCGATGGAGAATTGTGCGAGGGGTGCTCCCCAGGGTATCGTTGTGTTTGTCGATATCTGCACTGGGACGGCTCGGGCGAAATTGAGACCCGCAAAGATTTCTACATTGAAGTAGCTGTCGTTCAACATGAGGGGTACATGATCCATTGAGAGGAATGATTCTATGTCTATGGGAATCGTGTGGGTTACATTAACGTTGGTGCCCGGTGGTATTGAAGGGACAAATGTTTCGGTCAGATCAAGCACCGTTCCATTGGGGTCTGTGACGCGTGTTGTCAGGTTCAAATCAGCTATTTCGTAGTATCCGTTGTTGGTTATAGAGAAGGGTAAAGAAAAAGTGATGCCCTTGCTGAAGGGAAGCATTTGAACTTCTCCAATGTTTACGCCCAGATTCATGACTGAGAATACAGCTGTGACAGAGAAGAAGAGTATTACTAGCCAGAGGATGATTGTGGCTATGCTGAGCATCCTTACAGCGATCTTCATCTACTTGTTTTCCTTCACTTTGGTCTCTTTGACGAGACTAAGTTGTGTCGTTTTTTTTAGTTTCTTTGGCTCTTATGGGTTCAATGGGTTTGATGGCTGCAGGAGTTCTTGGTCGGAATTCAGGTCGGTTTAGGCGTTTGAGTTGGGTAACAAGCTGTACTCCTCGTGCTGTTAGCCCTGAGCCTATCCATCCCATGACGCCGAGATACATTATTCGGATGGATGCTCCGATCAGGGGAGCCAAGGAACTGCCAAAAACATCTACTAAGTCGGATGACCCTGTGATTGATGGATTGTTGATGAGGAATATGTAGGCGCTTATGAATGTGAAGGCTAGTAAACCGATGCCTGTGAAGAGAATGACATATGCTATGATTATTGATTTATCTTCCACGATTTGGACCTCCATGATACAGAAACAGATGCCTGCTTACAATATTAAGTCTTCTGCCATACTAAACCATATTACATTTAATTATCGCCGTTCACCAATTAATGATAAACTCAAAAGCCATTGAATACGCAATTATCTCGTAGATATAATCAGTTCTTCATGCATATTCAACTGTTCTTTTTTCTTTTTAAAGCACGAAGGTAGTTTGACGCTTCTTGGGCAGTCTTTACGTAAGCCACCTTTTTTGTTTTAATCAGTGTTAGCCGAGCTTCACAGTAGGGGCATCTTCTAGTTTTCTGGGTGCTCTTAGCCAGCAGAAATCGCCCACAATTGTAGCAGACAAACACCACATACATCTAACGCACACCCATCAGAAGGAAAAGCTTTTTCTTAGAATGACTTCAATGCTGTAATAGGATGCAGATAAATGAGTCGACTTTCATTAGCAAATCTTGCTGCAAAATATTTTCGACAAAACGGCTATCAAACCGAAAAAGACACTAGTCTGGAAGGTGTATCTGGGCTTTCGCGCAAGTTTGACCTGATCATTCGGAGAGGCAGAGAAAAACGTTCAGTTTGGATTAAAGATTGGAACCGAACAGTCGGCGTCAACATGATCATAAACATCGACACAGCCGCAGAAGACGTAGGATTCCCCAAACCCATAATCATCGCCGAAAAATTTAGTGGCCACGCCAAAGCCTACGCCAACCGCCGCGGCATCACTTTGCTGTCAAAACAGCAGATTCTACGGTTGCTCGGCTGAGCTAAATTTTTTCAAAAACTCTTCAAGTCGTCCTTCGTTTTCCAATTTTCCTAACCAATCAACGGTTCCGGATCTGCATTCTTGTTTCTTCTCGAGCACCTGAATAATCTCTTCCACCACCGCCTCCACAGTCTTGCCACTAACGTTGATCTCGCAGACTTTATCGGCGCCACAGGCAGATAGGGCGTCGCAGAGGCAAACATCCAAAATTTCGGCGGCTAGATTCTCCCATATTTTCTTTTCGTTATATCCGCGCTTCTCTAGTACACTCTTGAGTTTGTGGGGGTCACGTCTGAGGACAAAAACTGTAGTCACTTCTTTGTTTGGCGTAACATCAGTAGCGTAATGTCCCTCAATTATGATGTTGCCTTTTGACTGGGCTATGGTTTCTTGCAGCTTTTTTGAAACTTTTTCTGTGTCTGCGATTAATGTTTTTCGTTCCTCGTCTACGTTGGTGATTAATTTCTCTGTCTTAACAAGCTCTGTTATGCCTACGTAAATGGCATCCAGTTTAGAGGCTAACTTGTGGGCGACAGCGGTTTTTCCCACTCCAGGAGTGCCGGTTACCAAAATGACTTTTCTGATTTTGTTCACGCGTCCTTTCTGTTTTAGTAAAAGGTTCTGCCGTTTTATCAAATTTTGTGGTGCCGTAACCTTGTAGCCATAATTCTTTCGATCGACATTACTTATCTTTGTTGGGACTGGCAGGGTATGGTTTAAAGAGTTTTAAGTTATGGTTATAAATAATTCTTGTAATATGTTAGTGTGCGATGGGGATTTCGGCATTGAGGTTACTAGAGATTATTGAAAGAGTTACGCGGAAGATTGCACCTGGGCCTGCTCCATCCTTTAATGAAGCTCACGTAGTTAAGGCGCTAGAAATAATTGGTAATTATAGGATTGTGGGCAGAATAAGGCTGTCTAAAGAGCTCTGGTTGGGGGAGGGCACAACGAGAACGCTTCTGAAGCACCTGAAAAATGAGGGAATAATTCAAAGTTCAAGAAGCGGAATCTCGTTCTCTGAAGATGGAAAGAGACTGTTTTCTGATCTGCGAAGTAAACTCAGCGAGGGAGTGGATGTTCCCAGCAGCCCTTTGACGGTTGGATCATTTAACATTGGGATTCTTGTCAGGGACTCAGCTAAGGCAGTAGGGAGCGGCATGGAACAAAGAGACACCGCGATTAAGAGTGGAGCGTCAGGGGCAACTACGCTAATTTTTTCCAGCAACAAGTTGTCTTTGCCTACGGGCGAGGAGAACCTTTCCGAAAGTATGCCCGAGTTACACGACAAGCTAGTGACCCAGTTTAAGCCGAAAGAAAACGATGTTATCATAGTGGGATGCGGAGAAAACAGAGAAACCGCAGAAATCGGAGCAAAAATGGCAGCCATCAAACTACTAAAAAACAACAACTAAGCTGTTTTCCAGATAAGTTGTTTCCGACACTTTGTATTTCGTTTCAGGGAATATGATGTCGGAATTTTTTTCCCTCGTCCCCGTTAAAAAATTTGAGGTCAGACTGTTATATATGTTGTAGTGGCTTCCTATGTGGCTGACCCTATACTCCACAATTTTAATTTTTCTTGATTCCCAAAACGAAAATGGTAGTAACCAGAAATTGCTTTATGGTAATTCTACAGGATTTTGTCTATATGCCCTCTTACCACATATTTTGTTATGATTGAGCCTCTACCTCTACAGAATGGACAGTTCTGAGGAGTGCGAAAATTATTACTTTTTCTTTTAAACACTTCTTTGCCACATTTGCCGCAAACTCTGATTTCCCTAATTTCCTTACATTCTCTAAGCATTTTAACTCAATACAACAATAAGTTACTAGTAACAGTCTTCAATTTCGTTGTTTCCCTCCATTTCTCCAGCACAACCCAGACAGAATCACGCCTTCACTGGAATATGGTAACGTGGATTTTGAGGCTTCCTTTTTCCCACCTGAAAACAATGCTCTCTTTTGAGACCTCATGTTTTTCTGAGATATAATTTCGCAACTCTTGAAACAGATTGTTTTTTGATATATGAGAATCTATCACGATGAAAGCCTTTCGAGACTTGCGCCCCTCAAAACCAAGATGTTGATCGCTTTCTGTTATTTGAATTTTAGGAAAATGAAAGTGCCAGTAAAGAAGTTTTGAAGTGATACAATGAATGCAGAACCGAAACAGTTATCGTTTCATGCGTTATTTTGCGTGTGGGAGACGATACCAATATCATTTTACGACTTCGGCTGTCTTATCTTCATCTAAATATGGAGAGAGGTGGCTGATGGAGAAAACGTTACTTTCTAAGCAGCCTAAAATCGCCATATGCAACGTGGTTGCTACTGGAAGTCTCAAACATGGTATCGACCTAGACGCCATAGTCAAGGCTTTTCCAGATGTCCAGTATCAACCGAAAGCTTTTCCTGGACTCGCCTTTAGACTGAAGAAGCCGAAAACGTGCACCCTCATCTTCGATACGGGGAGTATGGTTTGCACAGGCGCCAAGTCAGAGAGGTCTGCTAGAGGGGCGATCAGGAAGGTTGTCCAAGAGCTTAAGAGGGAAGGCATAATCATCATTGGCAAACCCGAAATCAAAGTAGTGAACATGGTCGCCAGCGTGGATTTAGGTGACGTGACCATCGACATTGAGGATTTTATCTACGCTGTAAACGGGCTTGGAAAGCAGGTTATGTATGAGCCAGACCAGTTTCCGGGTCTCATCTACCGCATGGAAGACCCAAGATGTGTCTTCTTAATCTTTAGTGCGGGGAAGCTTGTCTGTGTAGGCACGACCAGAGAAGAGGATGTCTATAAGGCTGTGGAGAACATCGTAACAGTTCTAGAGGACACGGAAGTCCTAACCAGAAAAGAAGGGTGAGTAGTAAATGAGAATTCGGGTCATATATCTTTGGTTACTTGCAACATTTTTATGCATGTTATCAATCTTCATGGGTTTCAGCGGAAAGCCCCTAGGAGCTATCTTTTTTACAGCTTTATGGACATCTGTAATGTTTTGCACAAAATGGGTAAGTGATTAATGGAGAATGATAGGTGAAACGGGTTGATGAAGAGTTTAAGAGACAGAATTTTGGAAGCTCTGAAAAAAGAGAGTTTAACTGCACGTGAGTTATCTGAAAGGGTAGGGATTAAAAAATATCCTTATTTCACATTGTCGTGGCTTGAGGAAGAGGGATTGATTGAATATGGTTTGGTAACAGAGAAATGGCATCTTAAGAGGAGGTGAAAAAAGCATGAATAAAAAGAAAATAGTGTATATTGTTTCGGCTGTTATACTGGTCACTATGCTTGCATTTTCTAAGGCTTTTATTTCATCGCCTTTGAGGTTAGGGTTTTCTTCCCATTTTCATTACTGTAAAAATTTTGGTCTTGAATCTTATTAAAACACACGAAACAGACTGGTTTACCCTTATGATGTGTGTAAGGTATGTTGTTTAGGGCTGTTCCACAATCAGAGCATTTAATGATAGTAAGAGCCTCATCAATATTAGAGGATTTTTTGGTTTAAATCCAATTTTGTGCTTTGCCATAAATCCTAATATACACTA
>SOJY01000091.1 GCA_004376385.1 Candidatus Bathyarchaeum sp. | reverse complement strand
GGCTCCGCGCACCAGCTTATGTTCAAGTTGCATACTGTTTAATAGGGTATGTTAGTTTTTTCTGCTGACGACCCGTAAAGCAACAAAGCCTAAATAACATTTCAGGGTTAAGATAAACTCGAATTCAGCTATACCCTAAGGACACAAGACTTAAATCATGACAAATAAGAATCATGATAATACATGTAAAATTCAGCTTAGATGGACTGTAACGGGTGAGAAACTTGGATAAAAAAGTTAGAAAACTTATTCTTCCATTCGCTGTTCCAGCCAAAGACAGGTACATACCATTCACTAAAGACATGGAGATGGCGGCAATCTTCTATCTAGCCGAAAGAGACAGAAAGAAGGGCGAAGGTCGTGTCCTGAAGAAACCGGAAGAAAAACTGGCGTTCATAGCCGAAACATGCTACCCCATATGGCTGATTCCATGGAAAGGAAGAACCCTCATCTTCGACGGACTCGAATTCACGAATCAGTCAATATCTTACGATGTACTTCCAGACGTCAAAGCCTTCGACAGCGACCTTCAAGCAAGCTCTAGGTCACGCGAAGCCTACTGTGCAGCCCTATCCCAGAACGCCAGCTACTTCCAAAAATTCTCCGGAAAAGAGGAAAAAACGATAGAAGGGCTTATCAGAAATCCGGCGTTCATGCAAGATTTAATGAATTATCTCCAAGACGCAGAGGATATCGGAAAAGTCGCAACAACAAAAGCGATTTTATCTCCTACGCTGGACGCGTCTGAGGTCTCAGCTTCCATCGATAAGCTTTCTGACTTAAGAGACAAGATAGAAGAGGAAATAAAAAACCTAAGCAAAAGCATGAGGTCCCTCAGTAAAGGGACAAGAGAACAGGTGAAAGCTCTTCAAACAGAAATGAAGAAGACCATGAAAGAGTTTGACAAAAGAATAAAGAAGGTTAAACCCAAAGTAAGGGAGAAAATAACCAAAATCAAAGAGAAACGCGATGAAGAGGTCACCAGAATCTCCAAAAAATATGACAGAAAACTCTGCACCCTTCACCAAAACAGGGTTAGAATAGAAAGAACACTTGAACGTCTGTCAAACGACAGAGAACGCTATGAGGCTGACATAAAAGGTTCCAGAGAAAATAAAGACGAAGCTGGCGAGTTTCAGATAACCGAAAAACTGGATAAAATCAAGAAGAAGATTCCAAGTTTGAATAAGGAAATCAAGAATATTGACAGGAAAATAGAGAACGTTGAGGATGCAAAGAAAATTGAGGTGTCTAGGGCGAGAACGAAACCAGATGATCGCATTGAAGAGGCAATGAAGGCTCTCCGGGACATAGAAGCTGCAAAGGAAGCTAGAGTCAGACTGGAACATCAGGAACTAGCAGATTTAGGGGAGAGGACCTCTTCTATAATTAAACAGATTGATGTGATGATTAAAACAAAAGAGGTATCCTTAAACGAGACTAACAGCATGGGCGCCCTAGAAAGAAGAAGAAAGAATGCCCTCGTTTACCTTCCCGTCTATTTCGTTTGTTACGAAACAGAAGTTGGGAAAAGATACGTTGTCTATCCTCCATCATATGTAGGCAGCATGGGAATCAAAACAAAATTGAAGGGCGTCTTCGGAGCCGGAAAAATGAAATCGTTTCTCCAGTCTCGTTCACAAGCTATCGCAGACCTTCTTGACCAGCTTGTGTACTTAACTCAAGAGAATCCCGTGTTTGAAAAGGAGATAACAGAGGCGGGAATCAAAGCTAACATCTTACGAACAACAGAGTCACAGGTAGGCATCAAAAGAGGAGTAACAGAACTAAGAGACAATGGCTGGATATCAGAAAACGAAGTTCAGGTTCTCAGCCAACACCTATGAAGGAAACACGGCAGAGAATAGGGTTTCACGGAATAGAACACAGCACACTTTTTGTATGTTTTAGGATTCGCTTTTAGCCAGTTCTTTTCCCATTTTTTGGCAGATATTAGAGATAGCGAGTAGGACATGTGGTGGCGTGAAGACGCTAAAGACTTTGGTGTATCGCGCTGATGCAGCTTTCTTCACGGTCTCCTTTTTTCCTCCAGCTTCCAGATAGCCTTCAATAAAGTTTCGGGCTATGATGCTCGCAGCGTTGGTGGAAGACAATGGTGGACTATAATGTCCTGAATAGTACAGAAATTCGGCAATATCCCATGCTTGATTACCATCTCTTGTTGCCTGCTCAAGATCCAATAGGACAATATCATCTTTTGAGACAATGAAGTTCTCTGGTTTGCAGTCGCCCAAGCTGACGCCCAAGCTATGCACCTCCGCTATCTTTCGCCCCACCGCCCTCACCAAAGCAACATCAGTCTCAGTTTTATTAGATGATATAATCCGCTTGATAGTCTCCACGAGTTCCTCTCCCTCAATGAACTCCTCGAAGATCAAGCGTTTTTGATGGCTGATATAGAAAATTTTGGGAACTGGAAAACCTTTGCTGTGCAGAAACGTGTTTATGGCGTATTCTTTCTCTAGTCTAGATCGCCCAAGCACGGAGAAGGATGTGGTTCCGAAAGACCACAGGGTTAGAGATAACCATTTGAGATTCGACCAATCTATGAATTGTTTAACAACAAATTTTTGTTCTTCACCATTTTTTGTTATAGTAAGAAGGTAGACATCATTCAAGACCCCTCCAATATTCTTGACATTCATCTTCGAAAACTCGCCATCTGGGATGATTTTTCTAGCCACATCTTCAATGCCAGATTTGTCTGAGAGGGAAATGGGTCCAAGAGGCGTGGGGAGCAAAACGTATTTTTTGGGGTCTTCCAGTCGGGAAACCAGCCCGCCAGCTCTAACTTTTTTGTTGGCTTTCATGAATAGTCTCTGGTCCTGAATAAAGGAACTTGCAGATTCTGAAAAGACGCTGAGAAGAGGAGGGAGTACTAGTCTCTGAATTGACTTGAGAAAGAGAGGAAGCCTCAATTTCCGCCTTTTGACAGCATCAATATGGCTTCGTGTGATTTTGATGTAGCCATCTGAATGGAAAACTATGTTTTCTTTCTCCAGTTCTTTGAGGGCTTTCAGGTATCCCTCCATAATCGCTTCCACATTTTTTCTTCCAAGATTTCCCCTTGACATGTTAAGGAAACTGTATGTTAGGGGAGGAAATACTCTAGCTCGTCTCATCATAACTTCGTACATGAAGTATTCTTTTTTGATGAGGAACTCGTGAGATGATTCGGGAAATTCTAAGATCAGGTTCTCGAGAAGCTCCGAAACAGTTCTCTTTTTTATTTTCACTTCATGGAGCCGCAGGTATTCTCCGTTCTTTAATGGTTCGTATGGAACAGCGAGTTTTTCGGCGAAGAACTCCCCTAGCCAGCCTTTGTTCACGTCTCTTTCAAAGTCCAAACGGTTAACTGTCAAAACCGAGACTTTGACGTCATCCACAGTCTCAGAGTAGGTGTTTAGGCGGAGAGTGAAGCGGTCAAGAATCAGTAAAACGTTTACGTTAGTCTTTTTGTCGGCGTATCCGCAAACCCATGGACCGTAGACGCAAACGGCGGTGATTTGGCGAGAACCAGCAATATCATTACATAGCTTTAGCACGTTCTCTTTCAGGCGTTCGTTCAACTGAATTGTCATCTGCGCTCTTTCCGCAACCTATAGATGAAAGAATTCTCTGTGTATGAGACGTTCACGACTTTAAAACATATTCGCTACAAAATAAACCGTATTTTTATGTTTTCGTCTTTTGAGGATAAGCCAATAAAGCAGTTGTAAACTGTAAAAGATGCTGCCAGAATTGAAGCTTTTTTCTTGTTCTGACAAAAGTTTTAATCATGAATAGGCTATCAGACTGTTGGAGGATGTTGTTTCTGCGTCTCAAGTCACTGCTCTTGAAAGCGGCGGAGACACTCAAAGGTGCTATTCAACGAAACAGTCTGATCATTAAGGCGACAACATTGGCTTTCTTCATAATGCTGTCGCTCGCTATAATTGCCACGATTTTCGTTTTTTCTTTGGCTCCAGAGTTCTCAGACAGGTTAAGTTCGCTCGTACAGTCAACGTTGAATTACGAGGATATTCCCTCTCCGTTCACTGGAACGTTCTTTTCATACATTTTCCTAAATAACAGCGGTCATTTCTGGAATCCGATTAGAATGCTTGTTTGGATTCCGGTTTTAGGACCATTATTGCTGGGGCTTGAGATTCTGCTTAACAGTGGAGTAATCGGAGTAATAGCTGTGATAGTGGGAGCAAAACAGGGCATAGCTTATCCGATAATAGGATTGGTGCCCCATGGCATAATCGAGATACCCGCCTTTTTACTCCAGTTTGCTTCCATAGTTTTGTGGCAAGTGACAATCACTGAGGCAATAATTGCTAAAGTAAAGGGCAGAAAAGTGGAAAGAGACAAAGTTAAACAGAGCCTAAAAGACACTTTGATTCTCGCAGGGACATCCATCATACTTCTCATGATTGCAGCTGCCATAGAGACGTATATTACCCCATATCTTCTTGGAATATAGACAACCTGTGGTTCGAGCCTATCGTCTCGTTCAGAGAACAAAAGAGTTAGAGAAATAAGAAGGTGGAAGGGATATTTCGGAGCTTTTCTAGATTGCAACCGATTCAAGAGCGCTTAACAGCTGGCTTTCTGCTTCTATGTGATATTTGAAGTGTTCATTGGGGTCTTTCAGCAGAACATAAATCCAGTATACTCCAAACAAGCCCATAGTTATTATTGTCAGAATTAGATACAAGACAAAACTTCTGTTAGGCATAGCTTCAGTTCTTCGTGGCACAGAAAATTTGATGCCTAATTTGTTCAGTGTCCTGCCGAGGTCCTCCCAGAATCCATCTTCTCTCCGTTCATGCCTGTAGAAATCTTTCATGAGGAAGTAATTGACATACCACTGCACAAATGGGACAAACGCCGACAGAATCGCCCAAAGTATTGCACTTTTCTCGGTTTCTTCAGCGTTTGCTTCTCGTACGGTTCTTTCGACTGGCGACAGAATGGCTTCCACTTCGATTTCCTTCTTTTTTGCTAGAGAAACGATCGTAACTACGAGGTCTTCAGAAAGAAACTTCTGTCTCTTGAAGTGTGTGCTGCGTCTGTTAACAAGCATGTATGTAAGAACTATTGACACTACGAAGCTGATTAGACCAGACAGCATAATTCCAATCCATGGGAATATTACAAGTCCCGCAGCAAATTCATCATAGGGATAATTATATGTTGGAACGAAGGGATCAAATGAAGAAAAGTAGTTCAATAAAGAAATAATTGTGTACCCAGTGGCTACAATGCCAATAATTATAGGTAAAATGTAAACTAAAAGCCATGCATTCGACATCTGCCGATCCGATTCTTCTCGCATTCGAATGTCTTTCCGTATATTCTCAAGTGAAACACTCACTTTTTACCTCACCCTGATAATTAAACGAATAGTTCAACCAAAGTTGCTATTAATACTTACGCAGCATCGAATCAACAAACACTTTTTGTATAACAAAAGAAAGGCAGAATACATCACAAAAAAGATTGCGTGCGCACATTTTCTTCCAGCAGATTATCTACTAAAAAATAGTTACTAACACAAAATGGTGACAGAAGAAACATTACGCGCAGTTTTTCTGCGTTAATAGTTCTTCAGTATCCTCGTTTTGATGTTTCCTTCTGCAGCCTGTTTGATGCTCTCGGCTTCTTCCAAGGAATCTACGCTGGTGAAGTACTTGAACCAATTACCAGAAAGAGGAAGCTCTATTTCAATTACATAAGCCATGATACAGTCCCTACCCAAATACAATGAACCCACTATCCATATTCAGGATAAATAGTATCCTACCCTAGAAGACATATTCCAAAACTCGATATATCCAGCACTTCACGTTTGCCAAATATGCCCAAAACGTACCGTTTTCTCAATCATATTAGGAGACTAATAACAGAACATTGTTGAAAACAAGCTTTTTCTGGTAATTCTCCCTTTCTTTCGTGTTTATGTCTCAACTAGGTCGCTGTAAGATAGAGTTTCAAGATTGCTTGGGTTTATCTCCAGCTTCTCCATCAATTTTTCTAGAATCTGTTGATCTTTTTCGATACTTTTTGGATCATCAGCAGTTTGTCTTTCGAATTCAATGAACTTCCCGAGTTTCTTGACCGTGTCCAGATGAATCTGAGTCCCTTGATACTGATAGATTTCTCTAACTTTTTCTATGACGATGAGAGGAGTCAATATCTTCTTGAGGATTTTCTTCAAGTCTTCCGGTTCTTGAACCTTGAGAATAAAGGCATCATCGCTTTTCGGTCCCGCGATGTTCTCTCTTTCATAATAAATCAACTCTACAGTGCCATTATTCTCCACTTCCCTAAGCTTCAATCTTCCTTCAGGGACCTTGAAATAGAGATCCGATTGCTGAAAAGTCCCAGTATACTCGGCTCCTAGAGCAGACAATTTTTTTCTCAAAAATTCGTGGTCGCCGACTCTTGCCTTCAATTCTACCATTTTGTGCTCAAAGCTGCGTTGCGTCTCAATCTTCAATGTGTAATCAACTCTTCAAAAAGAATCGTATCGATGACTATTTTGTTTTTCTATACGTCAAAATTTAGAAGCATCGAAGGACTCTTTCGTGTAAACTTCGTTTGTGTTATCATCGAGTTTGTCAACTGTCTCTGAAAGATTTTTCAAGCGCTTGCCTTAACCGGACATACGTTTCTTTGTCAAGTTTGTCGTCAGATAGAAGCGAGAAGAGCTTCTTTGATTCGCTAGTGAAGACTTTCTCATGTTTTAGCCTGTTTCTCATATTTACAAAAGTTTTTCTATCCAGTTTTCCCGAAAACAATAATTGTCTAAGTTTCTTCAATTCTTTTTCGTAATCGTCTTCTTCCTTTCTTGCATTGTATATCACTAAAGCTACAAGAAAGAACACCAAGATCGCTAGTGGCAGAATTAGAAAGAAGAAATAACTTGATTCCATACCCTGACATTAATATTCCAAAATAAACTGTTTATGAATTCCATCTAAATACTTCCAATACTTATTATCTACACAGGAGTTGGAGTTTACGATTCTTTTTCATCTTTTTTTTGGGTATGTTCTAATTATTACGAAATCTGATGGAACACTTTCTTTTTGATGCCTACAGCACATAATGTGACAATCAGGAACAAAGGCAGAATAGCCCATGATGGAAACTCGGGAATAACACCCGCTTCGTCCGTTTTAATCAACCAAACATCACTGTTTCCAGCACCAACCGAGTACATGTATCCTGCTATTGCATATCCACCATTAGTCGTTTCAACCAAAGAATAAGCGATATCTGACCCTGTTCCCCCATACGTTTGCTTCCACTCCATGTTCCCAGACGATCTAACCTTGTCTCTTCCTAGAAATGTTTAATAAATCCAGTTACGCAAAAGGGGTTGAGTGAGCAGAAAATGCCGAAGAAAGAATTCACGTATCGCGGTCATTCCATTGAAGAACTGCAAGGCATGTCCATGGACGAGTTCATCAAGTTGCTTCCATCGCGGCAACGTCGAAGCCTACAACGGGGACTTAGTCCGAGCCAGAGGACGCTTCTAGAGAACATCAGAATAGCCAAAAAGAATGTGAAGGAAGACGAAAAAGCATCTGTCAAAACCCACGCCCGTGACATGATAGTCCTCCCAGAAATGGTGGGCGTCACCCTTCTAATTCACAACGGAAAAGAGTTCACGCCAGTGGATATCGCGCCAGAAATGATGGGATGCTACCTAGGCGAATTCTCCATCACAAACAAACCCGTAAGACACGGCTCACCAGGTATCGGCGCATCCAGATCATCAATGTATGTGCCACTCAAGTAAGAACCTAGACCGTGCAAAACGGTCCCCCAACTTTACTTTTTGTTGACACCAAAGTCTGACCCACACTTTATGGGTCAGCGCTCCGGAAACTTTTCTAAAAAATTAAGTTTGCTAGCATATTAGGAGACTAATAACAGTGCTATGTTGAAAACAGTGTTTTTTCTG
>SOJY01000267.1 GCA_004376385.1 Candidatus Bathyarchaeum sp. | reverse complement strand
GTTCTTGACCAGCGGCAAAATAGTCAAGGACCAGAGAACAGCTATAATCAATGAAGATTATTGTGGTGACTGTGAATTCTGTCCAGTAACCTGTCCATATGGCGCCATAAGCTTGGAGCCGACAACTGAAGATCACTTTGTTGCCCGCGTTAACGACCTTCTCTGTGAAGGATGTGGTGTCTGCGTGGGAACCTGTCCAATGAACGCTATCGAACTTAGACACTCGAGACAAGACCAGATGGCAGCCCAGATGAATGCTCTCATGTCAGTGAATGGAACCTCGAAGCCTTTGGTTCTAGCCTTCTGTTGTCAAGAATGTGGTCACACTGCTGTTGACTCTTCGGGTATGGCTAAGCTGCAGTATCCAGCCAACGTGAGGATCATGAAAGTTCCATGCGCTGGAATAATACGAGTTAACCAGATTCTGGGAGCTTTCAAAGCTGGCGCCCAAGGCGTTATGGTCGTGGGATGCAAGACTGACGGTTGCCACTATGAGGTTGGCAGTGACAAGGCTACCAAGAAGACGGACCTTGCCAAGGTGTTGCTGAAAGAATATGGAATAGAGCCAGAAAGGTTAGAGATGTTCAAGATGGTGTACATCGAAGGCGATCAGTTCGCAAAGGCTGCCCAAATGATGACCGAGAGGCTAACGAAGCTGGGTTCCCTGAAATTAATGGATGGTTCCTGAGAGAGGCGAAATATGATGACACAACAAACGGAAAAAACTACAAAATCCTTCTCTGATGAGGTTACTAGCCGTCATGGCGGCGAAACCTTAACATCATGTTACCAATGTGGAACCTGCGCTAGCAGCTGTCCAGTAGCCCGACTTGATTCCAGCTTTAATCCCAGAGAAATCATTAAACTATCTCTCTTAGGCGAGAAAGAAGAAGTGGTCTCCGGAGACGCCATTTGGCTGTGCTGTTCCTGCTTCAATTGCCAAGAGAGGTGCCCTCAAAATGTTGAGATCGCCGATTTGTTCTATGCGTTGAGGAACATTGCATTGGAAGCGGGTCACGCTCCAGGTATGTATGCCGATTTCGCGTCGGCTCTTGTAGCTGAAGGACGCATAGTTAAGATTTCTAAGTTCGTGGAAAAGAAGAGAAAAGAATATGGTTTACCGCCTCTTAAATCGGTGGATCTAGAGGCGCTGAATACGATTCTCTCTGCAACGGGCTTTAGTAAATCAGAAAAGACGGAGGAGTCACAATGAAAAGCTACGCTATATTTCTCGGATGCACTATACCTGCACGTCAACCAAACTATGAATTGTCAGCGAGAAAAACTCTTGCTAAGTTAGGAGTCGATCTTGTAGACTTAGATGACCTGACTTGCTGTTGTCCTCCACCCGTCCAGTCGATAAATCTGGAAAGCAGCCAAGCCGTAGCTGCCTACAACATTTGCTTGGCTGAAGAAGCTGGTTTGGACATTGTTGCTTTGTGTAACGGCTGTTTTGAGTCTCTTGCAATGGCTAACGCGGCTCTCAAGAAAGACAAGAAACTAAAGGCAAAGATTAACGAAGTCCTAGCTAAAGTCGGTAAAGAGTTCGAAGGCACTATCGAAGTGAAACATTTTCTACAGGTCTTGATGGACGACATTGGACTTGAAAAAATCAAAGAAAAAGTCGTTAAGCCCTTAAGCAACCTGAAAGTAGCGCCATTCTATGGTTGCCACTCCCTCAGACCCAGCAAACTGCTGCAGTTTGATGATCCTGAGCGACCACAAATCTTTGAAAACCTGTTGGAAGCTCTGGGTGCAGAGAGCGTTGAGTATCGAGATAAGTTGAAGTGCTGTGGTGGTCTGCTGAAAGGCATTTCTGACGATACCGCTCTTAGTCTCGCTAGAGATAAACTGGTGAACACAACCAAGGCAGGCGCTGACTGCATCAGTACTCTTTGTCCCTTCTGTTTCGTTGCCTTAGATATAGGACAGCTACAAGTGAAATCGAAGTTCAACGAAGTCTATGATATGCCGATTCTTCACTATTCAGAACTTATTGCATTGGCTTTGGGTGTAGACCCGAACGAGTTGGCGCTTAGAAGCCACAAGGTAAAGGCTGACAAGGTTCTCGAAAAAATCGTATAACCCCCTAGCTTTTATGCGGGTTTTTTTTGGCTCCCGCCAATTTTCTTTTTTGCTGTTAAAGATTGCAATAAAGTTAATATTTTGAAACACAGTACACTTTCAAACCTGAATATAGGTGATCAAAAATGGTGAACGCAGCAATAAAT
>SOJY01000016.1 GCA_004376385.1 Candidatus Bathyarchaeum sp. | reverse complement strand
GCGCCAAAAAGGTTCATGTTCACGGGGAGCAGATTGAAGTTAAAGCTGATTGGCACGAAAGCAAGTTGGACCGAAAGAAAGTATACGTTGCCGTATTGTAGAGCCTTAACGCGATACACCACAAAACCCCTTAACGGCAGTTCATCACTAATGGGGTCATGTCTTTTCATGCATCATAGGAACCTGCTTCCGAAGGCTTAAGTATATTAGTTTTTGGCGCCAACTCAGTTCATTAAAGCCCAGATAGCAATGTTCATTCAATAGGAGAGCTGCAGATGTTGGATAAAATCAGGTTTGGCGTGTTTCTTCCTTTTTACGTTTTCAGAACTGAAAAACGAACCTCACAGTTATTTAATCGCCTCCAAGATGCCGTCCTAGAATGTGAACGGCTAGGATACTATTCGTTTTGGCTGGACGATCACCTGATGCTAAACAAAATGCCGATTCTTGAGTGCTGGACAACCCTCTCAGCGCTATCAATGTTAACCGAGAAGATAAGGCTCGGCACCATGGTAACATGCAACTCCTTCAGGAACCCCGCATTGCTCGCCAAAATGGCTGCAACCCTCGACAATATATCAAATGGAAGGCTAGAGCTAGGTATTGGAGCCGGAGTTCAGAAGGACGAGCACAATGCCTACGGGTTTCCTTTTCTTTCAGCGAAGGATAGGGTAGAGCGTTTGAGTGAAGCAGTGGAAATCATAAAGAAGATGTGGACAGAAGAAAAAGCGAGTTACAGCGGGAAATATTACAGTATAAGAGACGCTGTTTGTGAACCCAAGCCAGTGCAGAAACCCCATCCGCCCATAGTTATAGGTGGTGGGGGAGAAAAACTGATGTTGAAAGTGACTGCCAGACACGCAGACAGGTACGACTGGGGTTATCTTCCGTCCTTGGAACATTATAAACGTAAGTTGAAGGTTTTGGAAAAACATTGTGAAACCGTGGGTAGAAAAGTTAGTGAGATTGAGAAGTCGTGCTGGCCTGCGGGACAGATATTCATTGGAGAGGACAGAAAAGAGCTGAAAGAGAGAGTTATGCAGTGGGTGCCTAAAGGTGTTAGTTTGGAAGAGTTTATGCGAACAAACTTTGTTGGTACCCCCGAAGATTGCATCAAACAACTACAACAGTACATGAATTTGGGCGTGACACAGTTTATGCTGTTTTTCGGTGACCTTCCTGATCTGAAAGGATTGCGGCTCTTCGCCGAAAAAGTTGTTCAAAAGATAAGTTAAATCAAGGCATATCTTATCTGGAAGCAACGTTTTTGTTGTATTTTTCTAGATTGACGCCTAAAAAGGGTAATCATATTGGAACCACTGAGAGGATGAAGATGGCGACGAGTACAATGGCACCCATTTTTCTGCTAGTTGTGAGCTTAGACACATCATCTAAAGGACCGGGATGTTTAGCTGAAGAGAAAAAGATAGCTAAGATAGCCATTGTCCACCATCCGATGATGGCTAACAAAGCGATACCTGCGTAGGAAATAATCTGGTGTGCTCTATCACTCAGTACGCTTCGGGCGACGTGACCGCCATCAAACATACCTGAGGGAACCAGATTAAGCATGGTTACGATCATGCCAACCCAACCGGCGAAGGCAACAGGATGCAGCTGTATTATTTCTCCTGCGCCGCTGGGCGGAAACAACATTTCGATGAACTGGAACAGAAGAGGCAATGGGATGTACGATGCGTCGGGGTCTAGGGGACCGTATGTAGATAGCTGGATTCCTATGATGGTTACTATTGCTGCAATTATGAAACCTGCTACCGGTCCTGTGAAGCCGATGTCGAAGAGGGCGTCCTTGTTTGGGGGGAGAGCTTTCTGTCGGATGAGAGCTCCGAAAGTGCCAATACCATAAGGAAACGGAAGACCTGGAATGAAATAGGGATATGTGGCGTCTACATCGTGTTTATCTGCGAGTAGTTTGTGTCCCATCTCGTGGGTACCCAATATTGCCATAATTGCGCCAGTAAATAGTAGGGCACCTAAAATGTTCGATGATGACAGAAAATATCCAGAGACAAAAACGGTTCCAAGTGTCGCAAAAAACAGTGCGATGTTTATTATGTTTCGGTTGGGTTTTATGGATGGTTTCGCCAAGACTTTGAGAACAACTTTTTCCTCTTTCGGTCTTAGAAGTGGGAGAAGCTCCAGAGCGTCCAGACGTTTCATAAGCCTCAGGAAGGCTTCCTTTGAGTCCTCTCGATATCTTACATAGAATGTTGGGACATTATGATCAACAAAACCTTCTTCTACATCAAATTCTGACTCAACCATGCCCTGAACTTCTTCAAAAGGAGGCAACCCAACTGGGTCGACAGAGTAATCGTCTGAAGATGCACAACACATTGTGACCTCGTATTGGAGTCGCCTAGAAGTATTAGAATGTTATGTAAAGTAGTCTTCTTCCAATTTTTGTGAGTGTATATTAACCGATAGTTAAAAGTTTGTTCAGTTAACAGTGAGAACCGAAAGGGAAAGGTCAGGTGACAGAAAAGAGGTGGGACGGTATGCGTTTGTGTAGTAACGTTTGTTCCTTGTTTTGTGACATTAAGTTACATTTATGGTGACTTCTGGTTATTTCTTAAAAATTTATGTTTATTTGGCTTGTTAATGGTAACTTTTTGTGTAACTAAATCCTCAAAACATCCTTTATTGTCAACCTAAATGGTTAACCCGAATGTTCACCAACTAATATTTGGTGACGCGAAATGAGCAAGCCAAGATACAAGCGCAGTGAACAGCCCTTCAGCCCAAAGGAACAGTTAAACAAACACAAAACCGATATGCCTAGTGAACCACTACCCACGTGGTGCAAAGGCATCATGGGCGGCTGCGTAAACTGCGGCGGCTGCATCCCCTAAACATCACTAAAACATGTTTGCTTACACAACAATCAAGCGGATCGTGACCCCTAGAAAAGTCAACCTTGTTTTCACCAGCTTAAAAACGGCAAACGATGCTAAATTCCACTTTTTCAACGTTTTTGTGCTATAGATTTTTTGGTTTTAGCTACTCTATTTTATTGGGAACAAAAGAGTTTAAGGCACCACAAAATCTTTATAACACCGTTATAGAACCATAAAGGCAAAAGACTAAACGGTGAAACAAGTGATCGTAAACAACATCCTCGAATTTATCGGAAACACGCCAATGGTGCGAGTGAACCACCTAAATCCAAACCCTAAACTTGAGATGTTCATAAAACTTGAAAAATTTAACCCAGGCGGCTCAGTCAAAGATCGCATAACCAAATACATGATCGAAAGCGCAGAAAAGAAGGGTCAACTAAAAAAGGGAATGACCGTTATTGAACCCACCAGTGGAAACACAGGCATCGGACTCGCCCTAGTTTGCCGCGTAAAAGGATATGACCTAGCCCTCGTAATGCCCGACACCATGACCCGAGAAAGACGCCAGATACTATTAGCATTAGGCGCCAAAGTTATCCTCAGCGAAGGAAAAAAGGGAATGGATGGAGCCGAGGATCTATCCCACGAGATTGCCAAACAGAACCCAAACAAATACTTTGTACCAAACCAGTTCGCAAATCAAGCCAACGTTCTCGCCCACTACGAAACCACAGCCGAAGAAATATGGAAAGATACACAAGGCAAAATCACACATTTCGTGGCGGGTTTAGGCACAAGCGGCACATTAATGGGTGTATCGGGTAGGCTGAAAGAACTTAACCCTGACATTCAGGTGATAGCTGTCCAGTCAGAGGCAGGCAAAGCGATTCAAGGACTAAAAAACCTAGAGACACAGTATGTTCCAACCATCTGGAAAAGCGAACGGGTAGATGAAATCTGCACGGTTTCTCCAAAGGACGCTGAGGAATCGGCGAGGCTTTTAGCTCTTCAAGAAGGCCTGTTTGTTGGACCGAGCTCAGGAGCCATTTTTCACATAGCCCGAAAGAAAGCAAGCGAAATCGAGAAAGGAGTGATGGTTGTGATAGCTCCTGATGGAGGA
The DNA here is from genome assembly GCA_004376385.1 of Candidatus Bathyarchaeum sp. Lineage (GTDB taxonomy): Archaea > Thermoproteota > Bathyarchaeia > Bathyarchaeales > Bathyarchaeaceae > Bathyarchaeum. The sequence goes on along the minus strand of SOJY01000016.1, from coordinate 4,037 downwards.
GAAAAATATCTCAGCACATCTCTATGCGATCCAGCGTTATGCGTAGAAGCTGTCAGAAAATTCGGAATACAGTGCTCCTACAAAGACGGAAAACCAGTAACAAAAGCTACAACCACCGGCCTCAAAGAATCCTCACCCTAAAACACTAACGATCAATCATTGATTAAACGCTTTTCTTGCTTCCTTGATAGAGTTATATCTGCGAAGCATAACCGCAGCCCTAACAATCTTATGAAAAATCAAATAGGGAAACAGCATAGGCTCACGAGTATGCATCACCGTATATAAAGCAGACACTGGACTAAACAGCAAACTCTGCAAATTTCCTATATTAACCAACTGATCTTCCCGCTGTATGCCACAAAACAACCGGTAATCATGCTTCAGAGTCCGCCAAAGACTATCACGAATATGAAAACTCACAACATTAACGTCAATAACCCATCGTTTGCCGTTTGCTTCAACGCGGTCACGCAACCCCCTGTCAACCGCCATAGGCCATTCAGTTGGAAAACCTCCAATCTCACGCATAAAGTCAGCGTCATAAATATGATTGTCTAAGCTAACACAAAAATCTTCTAAGGTACTTTTTCGCAAACAAAATTTTTCATACGTATTTAACGCTGGATGAGTGGAAAAGCGGATTCCCTGAACAACACCAACATCTGGTTCCTCAAAATGTTTAATTAAACTAAACCAATTTTTTGACAGCCCAAATTATAGCCTATAAACGGTTTTCAGTTTGGTGTACCAAAAATTTTAGGCTTAGAATAGACCAGTTACCTCATGGATAAAGGTTATTAGACGATGACCGATAACTTTCTTTCACGTCCCCTGTATGGTTTAAGGAACAGTAACGATTCAGGGCATAATCGTTCTATGGATGGTAACGAAGATTAGCCGGAAAATTTCTGGAGTAGAATATGTCGAACGAATCAACGACAATGTTCTGAAAATGACAGAGAAGAGCCTGTTTCCATTGTATGAAGACTTGAGAGCCGCTGATTGTATTGTATGTGGCGGTTCAGGAAGATCCCTTCATTCTTTGAATATAGCCATGAGTCAAATAGCAATGATGAAGGAACCCAAAGTGATCATCACCAGAGAAGATGTCGGTTTTCCGGGAAGAGGAATGTATGACGCAGCTTCACAGCTTGAAAAGAGACACAGAAAGATCGTTTTACTCATCAATTCTGGAAGCGGCGAATCCGACGATCCTAGGCACCTCGCTGAAGAGCTGGAAAAATATTTGAAAGCGACGGGTAGCACCAAGTTTACGATGGGTTTGATAACGTCTAATCCTAACTCTTCAATCGCAAAGATTGTTCAGAGGCACGGTCATGTAGTTGAGGTTGAGGGTCGGGGAAAAAAGCAACTACCATCATCTGATGCTTACAGCCAAACAGGAATAATGGGGGACATCTTTGAGCTTGGCAGCTTGTTTTTGCTGCAGATGATTACCGAGGCGTTATCCGAAGGCAGTTCTGTGGAGAGGGTTCTTGAGCTTATAGCCGAGGAAGCACCGGTTTTGAGGAAGATTACCGAGAATGCAGTTGATTCTGAAGCCACCAAGGCAGTCCTAGATATTCTTGAAAGACGCAGTGACGTGTTCCTAGGGGGAAGAGGAACTGCCGAGGAGGTTGCTAAGATGACTGCTGTGCGGCTGTTTCACATCAAAAAGTTTCTAGGAGACGACGTTTATATTGCCCGGGGCGTCAACACGCCTCATCCAAGGGCTGGAGACCTAGAAATTCTGATTTCTTACTCGGGAAGGACTAAGCCTGTTGTTGGTTGGTGCAACAGGTTTAGGGGTTTGGGTGGAACTGTTCTCTCGATTGTTGGGCGTAAAGAAACAAATCTTGAGAGGAATTCTGATTTGAAGATTCTTCTTGAGGAGACAGTTGAACAGGGAAAGCCACGGAGATTCTATATGAGAGCAGCCTATGTGTTGAGTTGCCTGCCAATTCTGTTAATGGAAAGGCTGAGCCTGAAAGGTCTCATTCTACCAGAGTACCTATTCAAATGGTACCACAGCGTAATCGAATGACATAAGCGGTAGTCACAACAGGAAATACTTAACGGATGTAATTACGCTTTTTTTAGTATACTTCCTTTGTGTGCAGGTTGAACAAGCTGAGAATAACGCACAAGGTATCCCTTCTTGACGTTTGGTTCTTTTTCAGTCCAAGACTTTGCCCGTTTAGCTAGTTCTTCACCGCTTAGTTTCACGTTCATTTTTCTTTTCGGAACATCAATCTCTATTATGTCGCCATCTTCCAGCAGGCCTATGGGTCCGCCGACAGCAGCCTCAGGAGATACGTGTCCTATGCATGGTCCTCTGGTGGCTCCCGAAAACCTTCCGTCAGTAATTAAGGCAACAGACTCGCTCAAACCCATGCCGGCTATGGTTGCGGTGGGAGAAAGCATCTCTCGCATTCCTGGTCCCCCTTTCGGTCCTTCATATCGGATAACAACCACGTCTCCTTCCTGAATTTTTTTGTTCAGTATAGCTTTCATTGCAGCCTCTTCAGAGTTGAATGTTTTAGCAGGACCTTGATGAACCATCATGTTAGCTGATATGCCCGCAGCTTTAACCACGGCTCCATCAGGCGCCAAGTTTCCCTTCAAAACAGCTATACCGCCTTCCTTATGAACTGGGTTATCCAGTGGACGAATAACTTCGGGGTTGAGAACCACAGCAGATTCAATGTTTTCTTTGACGGTTTTTCCTGTTACCGTGACAGCGTTCAGATGAAGCGAATCCTTTAGCACTTTCATCACTGCTGGAATTCCTCCTGCTTCGTTCAAGTCTTGCATGTCGTAGGGTCCACTTGGAATCATGCTGCTGAGGTGTGGAACGCGTTTACTCAACTTGTCGAAGAGGGATAAGGGCAAATCAAGTTCTGCTTCATTTGCAATAGCCGTAACATGCAACACAGTGTTGGTTGAGCCGCCTAAAGCCATATCCACCATAATAGCATTCTCGAAAGCGTTGGAAGACAAAACGTCTATTGGTTTCAAATCTTCATTTACTAACTCAACAACTCTTTCTCCGGTTGCCTTGGCGATTCGTAACCGTTCAGCGCTTACAGCAGCCGGAGTAGCACATCCAGGCAGTGACATACCTAATGCTTCAGTTACGCAAGCCATTGTGTTTGCGGTGAACATGCCGTTGCATGACCCACAAGTGGGACACGCGACATCTTCCAAGCACTTCAACTCTTTTTCGTCCATTTTGCCTGCTGCAACTTTGCCGATAGCCTCAAACATTGAAGCTGTTCCCACTTTCTTTCCTTTGTAGATGCCTGAAAGCATGGGACCGCCCGTTACCATTATTGCGGGGATGTTGAGTCTAGCCGCTGCCATCAGCATTCCGGGAGTTATTTTGTCGCAGGTGCTGATCATAACTATGCCGTCGAATCTGTGCGCTTGAACCATGACTTCAACAGAATCGGCGATAAGCTCCCGAGAAGGCAAAGAATATCGCATTCCGCTGTGACCCATGGCTATGCCGTCACAGATGCCTATAGTGTTGAATTCGAAGGGAACACCACCGGCACTGATTACGCCAGCTTTCACAGCCTCAGCTACCCGATTCAGATGAGCGTGTCCGGGAACAACATTTGTGAAACTGTTTACTACACCAATGAATGGTTTAGATAAATCGCTGTCTGTGATTCCTAGTGCCTTTAGTAGGGCACGGTGAGGAGCCCTTTGAACCCCAACTTTTATTGTGTCGCTTCTCAAGTTCTGTCCCTCTGCAACGGATTAAATAAAGAATGTCTGAGTCTGTTAAGTGTTTTGACCCGACGAAAAAGTTGAATTGTCGTTTCTTGGTATCTTGAACTAATAGAAGTCAAATCAATTGAAAGTTTTTAGCCATAATTGCATATAATGTCGATGTTGATTTTTTGCCAAGCATTACAATTTCTGATGAGATGCATCAGAAAATAAAAAAGGCAGTGAAAGAAGACGCTTGCTGCAGCGTTGATCACTACGTTGAGAGAACTCTAAACGCCTCTCTCGGAGAGAAATAA
>SOJY01000033.1 GCA_004376385.1 Candidatus Bathyarchaeum sp. | reverse complement strand
TCCTCAACTAAGTCTAAGAAATCATCAATGTTCGGTATGGTACTCATTGCTCGTATTCGTTTTTCAAATTCACCTTTCTTTTCCATTTATTCATCCCTCCTTTTTTGGTTGACGCTTTTCTAACAACGTTTTGATAGTGTCACAAATTTCTTGTAACCTCTCTTCACTCAGTTTAGGCTTATACGCGAACCGCAGTGGAAGCAACCCAACTTGCCTAAGTTTCGTGTCTATACCATAATCCCTGTTCATTACTCCTTTCTTTAGGTGAGGTGGACCGTCAAGGTATGTTGGCATTTTAGCGTCTAAGAACGGAAAGTCTGGCACTGTAAAGCCTTGACATTTCTGAATTACCTGTCTCGGGAGACATTCCTTCTCGTAGAATATGGCTCCTCCACCTATGAAAACAATGGTTGTTCCCAACGGATGCATCAACTCAATAAGGTGCATCTTCTGAAGTCTTATGAGGACAGCGATTTCCGCGGCAGATGTACCTACTTGCATGCGTTCTCTGAAACTCATTTCGTCTACACTTCCTGTTTAGGATTAACTACATAAGCCACTTTTTCACGGGAAATTAAAATCAAGTTTTTGAATTGCCCTATTTTCTGTCTACGACGTAGTGCATGTCTAACTGCTGGAATGGTGACATCTTTGATAACAAGAGCTTTTCCTTCTGGGATGCTTTTGAACGCTTCATCCCATCTGCCTTTCCGATGACTTAGTGGAACTTCACTCTCATCTATATATTTGTAGCTCATTTCTTTGCCTCCACTTTCCAAACCTTATAAACGACTACTTTCTCGTTTTCAATACACCATTTGATGTAGTCTCCAGCTTTGAGGTTTAATGCTCCGCGAATTGCCACTGGAACGGTTGTGAGGTTTGCAGTTGTGATCTTCGTGGTTTTTATTTTCACTTTACTCTCCTCCAAGCAACTCTATTTCTTTGCACGTTTGGTCAATAGTATCAAAGACTACTGTTGGTTTACCAATCTTTTTGCAGTAATCAAGTTCCATAGCTGTATGCGTTCCAATAGCGTCTTTATGAATGAGAACTACAACATCTGAAAGGTGAATCTTCTGAAGATGGATGCTTTCCAACAAATCTCTATGCTTTTCAATATCTTCTACATCTGTTTTGAACAAGCTAACTGTGACAACGAGATATCCAGCAAGACATAGTTCTCGGTTCACCTGCTGATATCGGCCTTGACATTCTGGACGAGTAGAACCAACAAGACAGACAATTTTGTGCGGTGAAAATACTTGTTTTTCGAAAGCATCAAGTTTCTTTTCCAATTCTCTGCAATGTTTTAAGATGTATTCTCTCGTCAACAGTTTCAGTTTTGTAGGATCAGTTGGAAGCCTCAAATTTGGTAGCCCTCCTTATCCAAGAAAACCTCTAACATATTTTTCAAAGTAAAGCGGTGACAGGGTGCTTCTCTTTCATAGCACATCAAACGAACCGTTTTTCCCTCTTTTAGCATCGCAAGAATTTCCATAAGTCTCTGATGAGCCTTCTTATTCATCATAACATGCAAGAGATATCTAAGTTCAAATTCATCCCAAGTAATCTTCTGATCAGTCCATAACTTACCTAAGTCTTTTGGAGTTCCAAGAGGTCCTGGTCGACAGACACGGATCTTCACTTCGTCAGTTGGGTATTCATTCCACTTAGCGATATAACCCGTTTTGAGGTTTTCCGGTTTCCATTTCGTAGTTTTCACTGGCATTTTCTTTTCTCCTACAACAAAATTATAGTAAATTCTATATTTATAAGTGTTTGTATGCATGCATTTTTCTCAGTAAGGCTTTTAAGCGATAACGACATGGCTAACTTAGGTGTCAAGATTATGTCTGAGCAAAAACTTGGCTTACCGCTACCTATGCTTGCACTGCTGATCGGTATTCTCGCTGTGGGGTCTTTGATTGCAGGGTTCTACGTGAATCCCGCCACTGGTGAAGTGTTGCTTCCTGAAGGGCAACCTGCGTTCCTCGCTATCGTCGTTGCTTTCCTCTATGGCCTAAGCGGTTACCTGAAAAGCACTACGCCAGAAAAATTTGAACCCGTAAAATTCATCATCACATTGACTATTGCCCTTATTACTTCTTTAGGGATGTTCAAGTTAGGCATTGGCTACAATGAAGCTCTCCATATCGTAACAAACTTCTGTGCAACGACAGGTGCATTAGTGGTTCTTGAGAACTGGCTTAAAGTGTTCATCAGGCAACTTGGAAAAGGATAGACGAA
>SOJY01000222.1 GCA_004376385.1 Candidatus Bathyarchaeum sp. | reverse complement strand
TCAAATAATTACGGTTAATTTATATGATTTACCCACGTGCGTATGTGTTTGGGGGTTAAAATTTAACTTTTAGCGCTCCAGTTTCTGAGAAAAGAGAGAAACTATTAGTTTTTAGCTGATTTGTGAGATCGTTTGGGAATCAAAAAATGAAGGATGCCTTTCAGAAATTTTTCATGTCTACTTTTAAGCTGTGAGTTGTAAAAAAAATACATATAATGCATTATTCCAATTATTAAATCTGGTCGTTGGCGACAAATATGAATGAAAAAGGTTTATTAACGGTTCTTTATTTCTTTGCTACAAGTTCCTATGGGATGTGACCCTTCTAGGGTTGAACCGAAAGAATGTGAGGAATAGAAGATGGCATACAAATATATTGCAAAGGCTTGGAAAAAGCCGAAAGAATCCTATGTTAAGGATTTAATGTGGCAAAGAGCCATAACTTGGCGCAAACAACACGCAATTGTAAGAATCGAAAGACCTACCAGACTAGACCGTGCAAGAAACCTTGGATACAAGGCTAAACAGGGCTTCGTAATGGCTCGGGTTCGCGTTAGACGTTCAGGATTCAGAAAAACCCGTCCAATTAGCGGTCGTAGACAGAAGCGGATGGGTGTCAACAAATTCAAAGTCGGCAAGAACACGAGATTGATTGCCGAGGAACGTGTTGCTAGACGTTTTCCGAACTTGGAGGTTCTAAACTCCTATTGGGTCTGGGAAGATGGACGCTTCAAGTGGCATGAAGTTATACTGGTTGATCCAGTGCTTTTGCCTGATCACCCAATAGCAAATCAGACGAGACGCGTGTTCCGTGGCTTAACCAGCGCAGGCAAACAGGCGCGTGGACTACACAACAGAGGATTAGGCGCAGAGAAAGTAAGACCAAGCAAAAAAGCAATTCTAAGACGAAGAAACAAACATCAACGCAAATAAGTAGGGTGCAGCCACAGTTTTTTGAAAGGGCACCCAACAAAATTTTCTTCTTTTTAGTTAATACTTCTGTTTCAGGTTACTTGACACATTTATATCAAGTGACGTTATAGAGTTTTGATGCGAGTGTGAGGTAGGTTTTGTCTCAGCTGCCTATAGCTTACGTGGATATTCGGTTCTGTGCCCACGCCACCGAAGACGTGGACAATGTTGTTATGGCAGTTCACAACATTTTGCCAAGCGACAAACTTGAAGATATAACATTTAACAGAAGTTGCGTAGAGGGGCATTATGGTAACCCCATAACCTTTTTCGAAACGAGAATCAAAGACAAAGAAACGGTTAGAGCCTTAGTTGAAAATCTTTCAGTTAATCTCAGTTCCTTGGATAAGGAAGAGTTGGGCAGAACGATAAACCGGTGCGTTGAGAAAGGAAGCATCTACATCCGACTGGACAAGCAAGCTGCGCTCCAAGGCAAAATCCAGTTCGTCACATCTGACCCCATCCGCATACGCATAAGATTCAAAAAATCTAAAATAGAAGACGTAACCGAGATTTGCAGAGAAATCGGGATGCTAACATGAGACGCTTTGCTGATCTGCATCTCAGGGTGCCACTCAAAGATCAATCTCAAGCAGAAAAAATGATATGGAAAGCCTCCGAGTTAGGCTATAGCCTAGTCGGCATACCATTCCCACCCAATGCCACGCGAGAGCAAATCAATCGGATCAAACACATCTGCAATGACGCCAAGGTAGATTTTGCAGCAAGAACGAATTTTTCTCCCAGAAACTCCAACGAACTCCTCCATGATCTGCGACGTTTCAGAAGAAAATTCGAAATCATAGCCGTAAGATGCCACACAAAGGACGTTGCTAGACAAGCAGCCAAAGACAGGCGAGTGGACCTACTCCAGTTTTCTGTCACAAATCTCCGCCAAAGATTCTTTGACGAACAAGAAGCTGAACTTGCTTCGCAGGCTCTCTCATCCCTTGAAATCGAATTGGCTCCCTTACTGCAATTAACCAGTTTTTCACGAGTCCGCCTTCTATCTTGTCTACGAAGGGAAGTGGCGACGGCAGAAAGAGCTAAGGTGCCAATCACAATCTCCAGCGGAGCAACAGAAGAACAGCTAATGAGGGGACCCCGTGACTACGCTGCCTTAACAACCCTCTTTGATCTGCCCTTGCCCTCTGCATTGAATGCACTATCAGAAACTCCTCTGATTACTGTTGAGCGGAATAGGAAAAAGTTGAGTCCAGATTTCGTGGCTCCTGGAATACATGTTGTAGGAAGGAAAACAGGTGATTAAACGAGAGAA
>SOJY01000167.1 GCA_004376385.1 Candidatus Bathyarchaeum sp. | reverse complement strand
TTGGAGCCAACGCCTGAACAGTACGAAGTGTTTCTGAACCACCTATACGATTTATCACAAAAGCACTACAAGGTTGACTTCGATTTTAACATACATTGCCCCCACTACATTCGAATCGTCAAAGAGAGGAACCCGGAAGGCTTCTGTGAATGGTATAACAAAACGCACACAGCTAAATGTATATATTTCCGGTTTGGAGGATACCTGAGCGTCCTAGAGAACGGAGATGTAATCCCATGCTTCTATTCCGAAGACTTGAAGATTGGAAACATCAAAGAGAAGCCCCTGAAAGAACTATGGGATGACATGCAAAACTCAGAATTTTACACGAAACTACAAGACCCAGACAACCTAGAGGGCAAGTGTGGAATATGTGAACATCGGAAAATATGCGGCGGGTGCAGAACCAGAGCCTATGCCCTTACAGGCTCTTATTTCGGACCGGACCCAGCATGTCTCTACGAGCCAAAAGGCTCCCCTTCCGGAGAAGGAAAATGACCTGCTACGAACCTTAAAGTGTGTAGCGTTTCCTTTTTTCCTCGGTATCCCCATCAAATAGTCACGCATGATAACAAAAGAGGAAAGATAAAGTAAATCTGCAACGTTAGCTATTTTAAGTGTCGATTGTTAACGGTGACTTGTGATGCTGGCAGATTTGGCTTTGATAGATGGAAACGTCATAACCATGGATTCTTCTCAGCCAAGTGTTGAAGCAATAGCCATAAAGAAAGACAGAATAGTTAAGGTCGGCACAAACGAGGAAATCAACCCGTGGATTGGAAAAGACACAGAAATCATCCATTTAAACGGAAGAACAGCGGTCCCAGGTTTAATAGACTCACACATTCATGTTGCCGATTTTGGAAAGGTCTTAACATGGATCGATTTACAAGACGTAAATTCTATTGAAGAGATGCAAAGAAGAATCAGAAAACGTGTCCAGCAGATTCATAAAGGAAGATGGATTATCGGCAACGGATGGAACCAAACCAGTTTCATTGAAAAACGTTATCCAAACCTTCAGGACTTGGATGAAGCTTCACCAGAAAATCCTGTAATTCTTTATCACCAGTGTGGACGCGTGTGTGTCGTTAACAGCAAAGCCTTAGAATTGGCTGGTGTAACTAAGGAAACAGTGTCTCCGTCAGGTGGAGAGATTGAAAAAAACGCTGAAACCGGAGAGCCCACAGGCATTTTGCGAGAAAACGCAACTGACTTGGTGTGGAAAACAATCCCCACGTCCAGTGAAGAAGAGCTTATGGAAGCCGCTAGTTTAGCATGTAAGAAAATCGTGGAAGCTGGAGTGACGAGCATCCACTGGATAGTTACAGCATCGAATGAAATCTCTATCATTCAAAGACTTCGTACAGAAAATAAATTACCCTTAAGAGTGCACGTTATAGCTCCAGCAAATATTTTGGATAAAACAAATGGTTCAGTTTCAATACTAGGCTCTGGGGACAAGTTGGGTGTTAAGGTTTTTGTAGACGGTTCTCTAGCCGCACGCACAGCAGCTCTACGTGAGCCCTACAGTGACGACCAGAAAACAAAGGGACAGCTACTATATTCTCAAGAGGAGCTTAACGCGTTAGTCGTTAATGCCCATAAAGCCAACGTTCGTTTGGTTATGCATGCAATGGGTGACCAAGCAATCGACATGACTTTAACCGCTATTGAGAAAGCTTTGGTTGAAGTGCCAAGAAAAAACCATCGTCATCGTATAGAGCACGCATCAGTTCTCAACAACGATTTGATCCAGCGCATCAAGAAACTGGGAATGATTGTTTCTGTACAACCCAAATGTGTTATCTCTGAATTTTCGGTATGGTCAGCAGTTAACCGTTTAGGGTCTAAAAGGGTGCGGTTGCTTTATCCCCTCAAAACTCTAACCAAAGAAGGCATACGGGTTATAGGCGGCTCGGACTGTCCAATGGAGCCGATCAGCCCTTTATTGGGTATCCAAGCAGCCGTGACGAGGCAATTTTTTGCGGAAGAGCAAATCACAATAGATGAAGCTTTACGGATGTACACGGTTAACGCGGCATACGCATCCTTTGAAGAGAAGAGTAAGGGATCGATTGAGGAAGGAAAACTAGCAGATGTTACAATCATTTCAGATGATCCACGAAAGACTCCGCCGAGCAAAATCGGGGACATTAAAGTAACGATGACAATTGTGGGCGGAAAAGTGGTTTATCAAAAATGAGCTAGCAAAATCATTTTTATCTCTCTTAGATTTTGCAGAAAAAGCTAGTTTTCAACAATGCACTGTTATTAGTCTC
>SOJY01000161.1 GCA_004376385.1 Candidatus Bathyarchaeum sp. | reverse complement strand
TTAGCTAGCTATCTCAAATAAAACTCTATAAGTGAGTAACTGTGTTCTTAAGAAGAAAATGTCCAACGAAAAAAAGGAAAAGAGCACGGCTGTTTTTCCCATGTTTCTGATGGGTGGGCTATTCGTCGTAATCCACAGTCTGTCCATGTTGATAACGAAACCATTTGAAGACACAGGCTTGAACGCTTTCGACAACCCAAACGATCCAATGAACCTGCTCGTCTTCTTCGCGATCATGTTAGTGGTCACAGTTACAATACTGTTGATTGCCAAATTCTGGAAGAAACAGTTCATACAAGTCATCATTCTGGGATCAATAGCCTACACCACATTCTTCGTCTTCTACACCCTACTGTCCTTCGTTGTTACCGCCAATTTGGCACTACTGCTCTCTGTAATCGCCGCAGCAATCTTGATTGTGGCACTCATCAAATATCCTGAATGGTACATACTAGACGTGGCAGGCATAATCGTTGGCGTGGGCGCTATCGGAATCTTTGGCATCTCCCTTAGCATATTTCTGGTTATCGTTTTACTCATAGGCCTGTCAATATACGACGCCATATCAGTCTACAAGACCAAACACATGATTGATCTTGCGGACGCAGTTATGGACCTCAAATTGCCCGTTATGCTGGTTGTACCAAAAGTGCGAACGTATTCGCTTCTCAAAGAAACAAAGGGGCTAAAAGAAAAACTCGAAGATAAGGAAGAGCGGGAAGCCTTCTTTTTGGGTTTGGGAGACATAGTGATGCCCGGAATATTGGTTGTCTCAGCCCTCCAAAACATTCCAGACAACGGTCTCCTCGTCGCATTATCAGTGATGATTGGCACCCTTATCGGCTTCGCAGTTCTTATGTCGGTTGTAATTAAAGGAAAGCCACAAGCAGGGCTGCCTTACCTGTGTAGTGGCGCCATCTTAGGTTATGTGGTGTCAAGCTATCTGCTGTTTGGCGAGTTAGCTGGCATAATCCTTCCGTTTTAGGGTCAAACTCGCGTTTTCTGTAACCTCAATATTCCAAAAACCCAAAGGTATTTCTGAAGTGTCGCCATCAAATCGGGTAGCAAAGGGAAAAAGTATTTAAAACGCGGAAAGACGATAAGGCAACATCAAAGGTAGTGTCTTGGCGATGGTAAGAAAAGCGCGAATCAAGCTGACAAGCACAGATTACAAAAAGCTTGAGAACGTGTGTGAAGAACTAAAGCTCATCGCTGAGAAGACCGGCGTGAAAATAACAGGACCACATCCTCTACCCACAAAGAAACTCAAGGTTCCAGTACGCAAAACCCCGTGCGGTCAAGGAACTGCAACATGGGACAGGTGGGAGCTGCGAATACACAAGCGCCTTATCATAGTTGACGCGGAAGAACGGGTTATGCGAAGAATCATGAGGGTTCGTGTGCCCGAAGAAGTTTTCGTCAGCATAGAACTGTTGTAATGTCTGTTCTTCTTTTTCTGGCAGGCTGTTCTGTTTCTATAAGGCGCCCAATGCAGGGCTATACGTGTAAGCAATCAGCGCAATTGCTGCGGCAAACGTTACAGCCCAGATTATTTTGTTCCATCTGAACACTTTCAATCCATCCAGTATACCAAAAGGAATGAGGTTGAATACTGCCAGAATTGCATTGATAAAAGCAACAATCAAGAAGAGGTTCTGTGTAACCGCCGCAATCATGATGCATAGAGTTGAAATGATAATGTTGGTTACAGGACCGGAAAGAGCCATTTTTCCCACAGTTTCCCTTGTTCCTGACCCCGCAATCATTACTGCCCCCGGCGAAATAATTTTGAATGGAAGAAAAATTGAAACCAACGTTATGAGGGCTCCCTGAAGGGTTAGCCGAAATTCTGCCCACAAGTTGAAGTGTTGTGCTGAGAATTTGTGGGCAAGTTCGTGAAGAAGAAATGACAACGTGAATGCGACTGACAGGATTGCTAGATTCAGCAGTGTTGACCTTGAGGCTGTGGTAAGAAAGTAGGTAAAGCCGACGCCCATGACTAGAAGCGCTCCAATGGTCAGGTGTTTGAGTTCTGTTTTGCTGAAACCGAATACTCTAGATGACTGAGGCGTATATGAGATGCTGTACTTGTATGACGGCGCCTTAGACCATCCTTTAGTGCTCACTGGTGGTGCGTCTCTTGGAGCCCTTGCCCTCCACACTTCTGGGCATTCATGTCTTTCTGGGATGCGATGCTCGCCGCAGAAGTAACCTCCACAGTAAGTGCACTTGAAGGGGAGAACAACAGTATCGCCGCAGTGTTGACATTTCGCCGTCTTTTTCAGCTTCCT
>SOJY01000255.1 GCA_004376385.1 Candidatus Bathyarchaeum sp. | reverse complement strand
TTTTGTTTACTCCTTTCTTTTTTCCCTTTTACTATCATTATGCATTTATATTTTGCGTAATCATCACTTTACAGATACAATTAAACATACTACTATTTCATCATTTTTTCCGGCACTGAAAAAACATACGTATCAAATAGGGACGTCACTACATTGTAACTTTTTACGGTTCTGAAAGAGAAACAGGGTCTCAGGCGAAAACGAAAAGACATAACCATGATGATTATAAAGAACAGTATAACATACAAGAAAAACAAGAGAAAAAATAAAAGTGCACAAAAAATTGTACACATACGGATTAAATTTCTTATGCAGCCATGTTTTTTTGCGCACGTTTTTTCTTAAGAATAGATAGTTTCGTAACTTCTTCCTTATCCACTTCACCCTTAGCCAAATCGAGCTTTTGCAATAGTTTTTGGCCAACATCTGATCGCACTATTACAGTTGAGTATCCATCAGGGCTACCTACGGAACCGACAGATATATCAGAATATATTGCAGTGAAGTCTGGGCAATGAATACATCTTTTTTCAACAGCAGCATTTAATTCTTTTACGCTTACTGAATGTTCCTTTCCATCGATTTGCACAATGTATTGTCCCTTTTGAATCTGAGTTTTTTCTGCAAGATCCAAGTCAACATCTAGTAATCTTTTTGTCTCTTCTTTGAGTTTCTGGTAGTCGAATATTTCATAACAGAACAATCCTATTATGGTTAGTTCCAAGTTTGCATATTTTTTAAGAAGAATTTTTTGTAGTCTTCTTATGGCTCGAACTTGGCAAGCTGTTCCAACAATCGCTATTTTCCGTTTACCCTTTGCTATCAAGTCTTTTAGCTTTGCCATCATGTTTACACGAATGTACTTGGTACCTTTAGCTTCCTTTACGTCATCGATATTTTCTGCAACAACTGCTTCAGCCCAATATCCATCTGTTCGTTTGACCACTATTGCAGAATCAAAAATGTCATTCTGCATTCCTGAAAGTAGCAAGTCAGTAACTACTCCACCATCCTGTCCGTCTACTGAACCTTTGGCTGAAAATATTTTTGTGTAAACGCCAATATTTTCGTCTTCTGTTCCGTTCAAGAATTTCTGTTCGATTTCTTTCCCATCTTTAGTGGACATGTTGTAACCGAGTGTGTAGCTTTCAAGATCGATTCTTGCGGGGCAAACAAAATTGCAGTTCCCACAACCTGCACAGTATTCTGCATTTAGTTTCATTAGTTTGTTAGCGTCTTGCTTATCATGTGCCTGTTTAATCAGAATTGGACTGAGTGCATTGACACATACATTCATACATGCTCCGCATCGCATACAATCGTAAGTCATAAATGTCGCATCGTGTTTGGCGTCTGGAAGTTTTGCTTCAATTTTTTTTCTTTGTTGACGAAGTTTTCCTACATTGTCTAGAACTGGTGATGTTAAGTTCATTATTACTAGCGCTAGAATTGAACCACCTAAGAAACCCGTGTAAACTTGAATTAAGATTGTTAATACTCCTAAGCCGATTCCAAATATCAATTGGCCCGTATGCGTAATGGGTGTAGTTGCGGGGTCAGTAGCCATAAAGAATGCGAGGAAAATTGAACTGCCTATGAATAAATGAAAAATTATTCTAAGTATGGGATCTCCACCATAGATGAAACCCATAACACCAGCAAACAGCACAGTTGCCACCAAGTAAGACAGAGTTATTCGCCATTTGATGTATCTGCGACAAACTGCAAACAGTAATACTCCGATTGCCATCACAATGATGCTCGAAAAGCCACCTATCCATCCGTGGTACTTCACAACCAGCATGTTGTAAAGAACATCTGGAAGGGGGTTCTCGAATGAGCCAAAAGTATAGGGATTCGCAGGGTCAATTGCATAACTTGTTAACAGAGTGGATCCAAAAATTGTAGTTTCCATTGGGTAGTAGGAAGGAAAACCCTCAAAAGCACTTTCGGTTAGAGGATTTTGTAAGTCTATAACCGCCACATGATCTGCGGGCAGTAGGGATGAAATAGCGGGCATAAATAGTAATCCAAGAATCAAAAGTTTCGCGATTGCAGCAGGATTCACGTATTTTCGTCCAGCCAATCCTTGAAGTTTCTTGAAAACAATCAATCCGAATGCCGAAATTATAGCAGGATACATATATTGTTCATACCCACCAGCCAGTGTTGGGATTGTTTCAGTGGCCATCGCTATAGGCAGACCCAATGAATATGACATGGCAACAATTAAACCGAAGACAGCAGCAGACATTGTGTTTTTGGGTCCCTTGGAACCCATTACCATAGAGAGCAGAAAATCACAACCTACAGCTACTCCAACCGAAATTAGCGATATTACAAGTGAAGGGAGACCCCATGCAAAGTAAGATAAGAATGCGATAGCACAGAGTGCTAGTAAAGTGTACTTCATCAGCAGATCTTTTGTCATTGGAATTTTGTCAGAATTTTGTATTCCCATTTTCCGTAACCTCTTATGTTTATGTGGGCTAGCTTTCTTGGAACATAAATATTTAAGCTTTTGGACATACGCCATGTTGAAATTTACAAATATGTTTGCAGACAATAGGGCGTATTTTATGGTTTATTTGAGAGGATGAAAAGTCCACAATTAGGCGTGTTATCCATTCAGAAGCATGATTCGGTTCAATCTGGATGTTGATTGACTCAGAGAAATCAAAAACCATACATGAACCATAAAGAAGTAAAACATTCACTCCGAAGCGTTTCAGAAAATATTTACTAGAACGTGTGTCTAGGCTTCGAAAGTTTCAGAAAAACACAATATATACACATGTACAAAACAAAAAGGTTGCAGTACGTAGGTTTTTGCTGGTTAACACTAAATCATCCTCTTAAGAAATTTTTGCTTGGAACAAATTAGAGATTACGAAGGGTGAATTTTATTGCTCTAAGTAGATACCTAAACGCATTTCTCGTTGCAGAAAGACCATATGTCCAACCTTTAGCCCACATACGGAGAATATAGGTAGGACGTAAGTAAAATCGTTGAAACGCTTTTTCATAGAGTTCTTCTAGCTCTTTCATACTCAATGTTGGCGTTTCAAAGATGGGCGTATTACAATCATATAAATTAAAGTCAGTTATTCTCAACCATCCATTCTCTTTGACACGATCATACAAGGGCGTCCCTGGGAGAGGAGTGGCAATATTAAAAAAAGCTATAGTATCAGGACATAATTTTTCAACAAACTTTATGGTCTTCCAAGCGGTCTCCTTGGTTTCACCCGGGAACCCGAGAAGTACATTCGGAACTGGCTGTAGCCCAAGCTCTCTTACCAAACCAACGGTTCTAACTGTTTGGTCAGTGGAAATTCCTTTCTGCATCTCATCTAAAACTTCTTGTGACCCAGACTCAACTCCAAACCACACGGAGACGCAACCTGCCTCTTTCATTTTAATGAGCAGCTCTTTAGTAACCATGTCCACACGGGTTCCGCAATTCCAGATTATCTTCAAATTTCGTTTTAGAATTTCCGCACATAATTCTTCTATTCTCGATTTATCCACAGTGAAAGCATCATCACAGAATGTGAACTGGGTCGCATCATAAGTTTTGTAAAGATACTCAATTTCGTCTACAACATTTTTTGGACTTCTCATTCGAAATCTTCGGCCAAACATTCTAACCGCCTCGCAGAACTCACACCAAGAGGTGCAGCCACGACTTGTCGTTAAATAGAACACATCCTCGACTTTTCGAAGACTTTCAAGAGGCCAAAGATGACGGGCGGGGTAAGGTAGTTCATCAAGATTTTCGATGTAAGGTCGGTCTGGATTCACAACAATTTTTCCATCTTTTCTGCAGGTTATCCCTTGCACATCGTGAAAACTTTTGCCTGCCTCTAGCCTTTGCACAAGCTCCAGCAGTGTGTATTCACCCTCCTTCCTCACAACAACATCCAAGTGCGGACATTCTTGCAGTGCTTCTTCATCCCAAAATGTTGCGTGAGGACCGCCAAGAACGGTTAGGCAGTTTGGATGCAATTCTTTGACTATTTTTGCTAGGTGCAATGCAGATTTGTACGTGAGAGTAATTGAAGTCAGTCCAACAATGTCTGGTTGTCGTTTACTAATTTCGCGTTTAAACTCATCATAATTGATGTAGAGAGCTTGGCAATCAATCACGTCAACTTCGTATTGATTCTCTTCTAATACAGCAGCTAAATACCCTAAACCTAATTGAGGAAAGGGCATGTGCTGGTGTGGATTAATTGGGTAGGGGGGGTTCACGAGGGTCACACGAGGCCGCATAGTTCTCGCCTAAATGTTATACTTTCCAGAATTACAAGAACCACACATGCTTAATATGTTTTACATAATCTTGTTTCCACATGCAAAAAAGTATGTACATTAAAATCTATTTTGGAATCGAACAGTGAACTATGGTTTTTCCAAACGTTTTTAGGTTTCCAAAGGATAGCCACTATTGTTTAGATTCGCTTGAAGCAAGTAGATCCATAGAGCTAAACTTGTGTGCCATGTGTAGTGAGTAAAAAAATGCGTGTTTGTTTGATTAATCCACCACGTATCCACCCAAAAGGGTGGGGAAAACCAGTAGTATATCCACCGATAGGAATAACGTATGTCGCAGCAGTGTTAGAAAGGCAGAATGAGGTAAGTATTATAGACTCTCCGACAGAGGGTTGGAGGAATCTTGAGCAAATAGATGAAACTAATTATCGGGTAGGGTTAACAAACAAAGAGATAACCAACAGGATAAAACGGTGGTCACCAGACATCGTTGGAATTAACATTCCATTTTCCGGCTGGTCCAAAGCCGCATTTGAGGTGGCATCTGTAGTAAAAAGCGTTGACAAAGACATCATCACCGTTTTAGACGGACTGCATCCCTCTGCAAGACCTGTGGATTGTCTTTCACACCCGAACATTGATTTTGTTGTAAGAGGCGAAGCAGAATACACTATGTTTGAGTTAGTTGGTGCACTGGAGCAAGACATAACTGAGGACCTAAAGAAAATAGAAGGAATTGGCTTTATCAAAAATGGGAAGAACATTATTACTCCTCCAAGGCAGGAGATTCAAGATTTGGATGCTCTACCCTTTCCGGCAAGACACTTGCTTCCTATGGAAATATACTTTGATGCTAACAAAGAAAACCCCATAAGAGGAGAAATAACCAAACGTTACGCAATAATGATGACCAGCCGAGGCTGTCCGCACGAGTGCATTTTTTGTTCTAATCATATTGTTATGGGAAAAACTTGGCGCGGTAGAAGCCCTGAGAATGTGGTTGATGAGATAGAACATCTAGTTCGCACCTACTCCATTAAACAGATTGACTTCTTTGATGACAACATGACGCTAATCAAGAAAAGGGCAGAAAATATTTGCGATTTGATCATGGAAAGGGGCTTAGACATTGAATGGTATGTTCCAACCGGCGTTAGAGCGGATACTATTGACGAAGAACTTTTGAAAAAAATGAAGGCGTCTGGCTGCAGGGGAATACGTTTTGCTCCCGAGTCGGGCGTCCAACGTGTTGTGAGTCAAATCATTAAAAAGAACCTGAACTTGCAAGATGTTGAAAAAGCGGTTGTTTTAGCTAAAAAGGTGGGAATTAAAGTAGGAATTTTCTTTATACTTGGACTTGTAGGCGAAACAAAAGAGGACATGAAAGAAACCATAAGATATGCCTATAAATTGAGAAAATTAGGAGCTGAAAATTTCCACTTCAGCATAGCTACTCCTCTATATGGAACAGAACTTTATGAACAGGCTAAGCGCGGCGGTTTCTTAAGGGAAGATTTCAGTGATGAAGCCTTAGCGCGCGCTGAACCTCTAATTGAAACTGCAGAATTCACGGCAGAAGATGTACGTGAATTATGTTTGCAAGCAAATGTGGTAAATCAAACGATTACTCGTAATAAAATAGTAAAAGCCATTCGAGACCCTAAGAAAGCAATGAGCATATTAAAGGCTTTATTGGGAAAAAAGAGGACTAAATTAGAGACTGAAGTGAGTTACTAGAATGCAAACCGTGCAAGCATCTAGCTAAAACATTCACGCTATCACACGTGGCGATAAAGGTTAGAGGTTCCTTCGTAAGACGTTTAAAAAGCCGTCTCGTCTAATTGTCCGAAGTATCCGCTTCGGCGATCTGTTAAATTTTTTGTGAAATCGCTTCTGAATCTTAGATACCATTTCATAATTGAAATCGTCGGTCTTGACGTAGGTTACAAAATCTTCGACACGATCGTAGAGACCCTTTGCCATAATTTCATCATATAGATCACTACCCGGATACCCTACGAAGATATTAAACCGAACCCAATCAGGATCTAACTTCCTTGCAAACTTAAACGAAGTTTCCATGTCTTTGACTGTTTCTCCAGGTAATCCTAACATAAAAGAACTGGCGGTCCTGATTTCTTCTTCCCTACAGAGCTTAAATGCGTCGAGAGCTTGTTGAAGGGAAATTTGTTTATTGATCTTTTTTAGAATGCGAGAAGAACCTGATTCCACTCCAAACCATATAGTCCGGCATCCAGCAGCCTTCATTTCTTTAAGCAGCTCTCGCGAAATCAGGTCAACTCGAGTATCGCAAACCCACTCAAGATCTAGTTTAGACTTTTTTATTTCTCTACATAATTCTATTGTTCTTTTTTTGTGAATCGTGAAATTGTCACCTACAAAATAGATTCCTTTTGTGCCATAGTCACTGACTAAATGATTAAGTTCTTCTACAACACGAGAAGGACTAAAGGCGCGACATTTTGATCCCCACAGTTTCTTAGTCTCGCAAAATGCACAATTGTATGGGCAACCCCGTATTACGTTCATTGTATCTACGGGCTTAACGCTCAGATACTCCATCTCTCTCGAATAAAGGTGCATGGGCAGTAAATGTCTTGCTGGAAAAGGAACCTGATCCAGATCACTGATGAATGTTGGAGCGTTTTTTGTAATTTTTTCTCCACGCCTGTAAGCAAGACCTGAAATCTTAGCAATAGCTGAATCGTCTTCACCTTTCGTAATGCTTTTTGCAAGCTCCACAATTGCACGTTCGCCTTCTCCCATGACCACATAATCTATCGCTGGATGCTGTAACATGCTTTCAGGCAGGTACGAAGGATGCCATCCACCGACCACCACCTTACAGGCAGGAAGAACCTCTTTAACTGCCTTAGCCGTTTCAATGCACCGTCGATAGGTTACAGACCCACAGGTCATACCCAACATTTCTGGCGCAAGTCTTTTGACTTCTTGTTTAACATCTTCGATCGGCTTTTTTAGGAGATAATTATCAAGTAGTTCCACCTGAAAACCCGCTTGTTCGAGAGCCCCAGCAACATAAGCTAATCCCAGAGGGGGAAATCTTCTGCCAAGACCCCAAGGCGATTCTTTGGGCGGATCGGTGGTCATCAACAAAATCACTTGAAGCGCTCTCCGTTGATAATATTACGAATTAGTACAGCACACATAAAAAGTCCTCAAATAATAACTTTTGTATAATGGCGAATTCACGCGCGCAAGTGCAACGAACGAGATGCGCACGCGATGCAGAACCATTCCAAAGAGCAGGATGGATAAGAGTAGAATCCAATATCTCGAACAACAGCGTGGGGGAGCCAATCTCATTCATGTCCAAGCGTAAAAGACAAGGAGGCTGACTTACAAAAACCTTCAAAAATTATTCAATTTCCCCCAAGCGAGTCTAGCGTTAAGCACCCTCTATGTACACGCAAAAATGAAATCGTTTTTAAATCGCAATTATACTAACAGGTTATCAATCTGGATGGATTTGATCTAAAATGGCATGTCCTGGTCCCCCGAAAAAACTGAAGGGCCCCCTTATGATCACTTCTTGGAGAGCCACTGGCGCTTGTAATTACAGTTGTGTATATTGTAATGTAGACGCAAATACGAAGCCATCTCCTGATGAATTAGATACCGAATGGGGATTGCGTCTCGTTGACCAAATCTATGAATTCGGCTCTCAATGGTTCGGATTGAAAGGCGGAGAACCACTTTTACGGAAAGATGTCTTCACGCTTATCGCTCACGCGAAGAGCCTAGGACTTGAGGTATGCTTGCTGACCAATGGATACTATGTTGATGGAGAAATCCTCGACGATCTAGCGAAGTATAATGTCTATACATCCATCAGCATAGACGGTTCAGAAAAAGCGAACGACGCGTTAAGGGGGAAGGGGTCATACAAAGCAGCCTTGTCAGCGATTCAAAGATTGTCAAAGGCAGGAATCTTGAATGGC
>SOJY01000026.1 GCA_004376385.1 Candidatus Bathyarchaeum sp. | reverse complement strand
GTCTTCAAACCATAAGGACGAGTAAGGTCAGTCACCGTTTTCAGCAGCGAAACTTGCCCCATAGCCACCGCATGATCAAACTTCTGAGCCTTAAGCACATCCGCCAAAAAGCCCAGACCCTCATAGCCCTTGGAGCCATCGTCAGTAGCAACATAGAACTCGTCGCTGACTTCCTTCAATTCATTCTCATAAACCAGATCGTTCTTGGTTCTGCCCGCGGCAACAATAGCAACTTTGTTTCCTTTTTCACGAAGAGCTTGAGTCAAATAATGCAACGGGGCACACCAGACTCCACCGCCAACAAGGAGAACCCGACCAAAATTGCCGATCTCAGCAGGGTTTCCCAGCGGACCAGAAAGATCCATTACAGAATCGCCCGCACTCATCTTCGCCAACTTTTTTGTGGTTCTGCCAACCGCATGAAAAGCAGTAGCCACAGTTCCCTTCTCAAAATCAACGCCTGCTAGTGTAAGAGGAATACGTTCTCCCTTATCATCGAGACGCAAAATCACGAACTGCCCAGGATGAGACTTCTTGGCTACATCCTCCGCGGCAAGCTCAATCAAGTATATGTTCGGTGCAAGTTCTTGTTTAGTAACTATCTCATACATTCCACATCACGTCCTAGTTTAGGTGCTTTTGACCTCCGGTTTAAGAATAGAAGAAATCTTTTGCTTAAACGACTCCAGCGTCGCGTTAAATTCTCCCAGATACTTGGGACTAACCCGGAAGCTGTCGAAACGCTCTTCAAGATTATATTGTTTAAGAACCGTCTTCAGAGCAGAGAAGTTCCGTTCAGCCAACTCTGTTCCTTCCTCAAGCTTACATAGTTCTTCGGGACAGACAACTGCCATAACACCATCAAAGCCTAAGCTTAATGCTTCCAGAACAAGAACGGGGTCGAAGCCCTTGGCGCATGGAAGCTCTATGATTGTGATGTCGTCTGTAAGGCAGCCGTTTTGCACATCGTCTAAGGCTGAGAATTCGGACCATTGGCAAACGAAGAGTAAGATAGCGGGTTTGCCCTGAGCTTTGGCTTTAGCTGTTTTGCGGCTGCAGTTCTTGATAATCTCGGATATGGGCTCAAACTCGTAGCCTCTAAGCTCTATTGCTTGATGCGGACAAACGAGGGCGCAGGCTCCACAGCCCATGCAATCTTCAGTTTTTATTTCTGGCGTGCTGATGTCTTTCCATACTATGGCATCGTAGGGGCAGATGAAGACGCATTTGCCGCATCCAACACATTTCTCTGTATCATAAACAGCCTTCAAAGAATTCTTTTTAAGGATCAGGTTACTAGGGTCATAGCCGAGCTCCTTCACGGTATCCTTCAGCAACTCGAATCTGTTGATGCCAATTTGGCTTCCCTTCTTGAATCTGCAAAAGTCTTCCTCGCACTGTAGAACCAGTATCTTCTCTACGCCAGAAGCCAAGTTATTCATATAGAATTCGGGAGGAACGCGCCCAACACAAGGCAAACGCAGGGAAACGTAGTTTTCCACATTTTCATCGTTAAGAGTCTCTTCTATATTGGAGGTGACAGGGTTGCTGC
Source organism: Candidatus Bathyarchaeum sp. (assembly GCA_004376385.1). GTDB lineage: Archaea > Thermoproteota > Bathyarchaeia > Bathyarchaeales > Bathyarchaeaceae > Bathyarchaeum. Next base: position 759 of record SOJY01000026.1, on the reverse strand, counting down.
CTCTACAAGTTAAAACAAGAGTTTTTGCTCCTTTCTCAGCCATCTCATCTTGGACTTTTTTGGTTATTGAGTCAACATTATAGTATACAAGGTCTATTGCTGACAGCGGGCAAGCGCTTACACATAAGCCACATACCCGACATTCCTCAACGTCCAAAATGATTTTGTTCTGTTGTTCATCCTTTGATATGGCTTCGAAGGGACAAACAGCAACACAGATTCCGCAGCGGCTACAATAGTCGTCTGCGATTTCTATTCCAGCGGTTCGACATGTTTCTGTAGTCATCTTGCTCTCCACTCAGAAGTCATTTTTTCCTGAAGTATTGAGAATACTTCACTTCTTGAACATCAAACTTAAAGTTTTCTCTTAACGCGGTGTATAATCACTGAAATTTGGCGGCAAAAGACTGGTGGAATCCGAATTAGTTCTGAGAAGCAAAACATCTTCATCAATCTGAACGGGGCTATTCTTTTGTAGAAAGTATCTCTTTATTAGTGGCGTCATGGAAAGATGTTTTTCTGGTTTAGAGGGAGTTCAGTTAGCCTTTGCGTGCCGAAATTAAGGTCAGCGGCATAGTTCAGGGCGTGGGTTTTCGCCCATTCATCTATCGGATAGCAGTAAAGAATGGGCTGGTAGGCTACGTGAGAAACAGGGGAGACGCTGTCGTCGAAATAGTTGCCGAAGGAAACAGAGACAGTGTTACCCAGTTTCTAGAGGATTTGAAAGCAGAGAAGCCTCCTTTGGCGCAAATCTACAAC
>SOJY01000231.1 GCA_004376385.1 Candidatus Bathyarchaeum sp. | reverse complement strand
GTTAAGCGCACATGGGAATTGATAACCAAGAAAGCTGAGAAGCTACTAAAACAGCAAAAAGGATTTTTGTGCACATAAAGCCGTTAATTGTTTGTTCATTTCAGGTCTTTTAGAATGGATAACTGCAACAGTTGCTCCAACATTGTTTTCGTCAACCAACAAAATGATTTGGGATGTATGAGGCGCAATGATTCCTCGTTTAATGTATGTTAGGTATTGCCCCTATAGCAATTGAAGCAACTCCAGAAGAATACTTCATCCCGTCTCCAATAAGGGTGACAACACCGACACCACTACCACTAGTCAGCGGCTTTACAATTATTGCTCTGGGCGTTCTAGTGATTCCCATCTCGCAACTGCTTCAGTTTACGCAACTGTTTCTACCTTTTATTAACATAATTGCTATACCCGCATTAATCATATTGTCTGCTTTTATCATAGCTACTTTTTTGAAACATAAAACAGATTGATGTCTTCAAATAAGCAGTCAAGACAATTCTATCTACTAAAAACGACATCCGCATCGAGAACTGTGAAGTGAATTTGGTCTCAAGTCCAAAGAATGATTGAAAGAGGTGGTGGGGCCGGCCGGAATTGAACCGACGACCTTTACCCGGAACAGTTCATCCCCGTCCCTACGGGTTTCTCCTCGCTCCAGAATCTCTTCATCCCAGAGTATGGTCAGCAAACCCATGCTTATTTCTGGAGCCCTTAACGGTTGACACCGTTTGCCGGTACGACTGTCGTCATCCCTTTCTAGCGCCCCATCAAAAGGTAGAGCGTGGCTAGACTACGGCCCCTCTCCAACAACAATTTACATGTTCACAATATATACGTTTCTTGAACAACAAACGAAACATTAAAAAACCAAAGAGTGCGGATGGTAGTTAGGTTGCCGGCCATAGGGTGTGGGACCCACCTGATCCCATTCCGAACTCAGAAGTTAAACCACGCTCCGTTTCCGGTGTTAGTGTGGTCTTCGGCCATGTGAAGCCGGGAAAGCTGGCAATCTACTTAAACCACAAACATTTTCTAAACAAACACCCATTAGCAGCTAATTCTTTGCATCTGCACAGCTAGGATAAAATAACGCCAAAAACACAACTGTGTTCCCATTTATTCAAATAAACCTGTTAATCTGTTCTGCGAAACATTCTTGCCTTATCGGCATAATGTTTTCCGAAAACAGTTCTTGGAAATACTCAAAATTTATTACCAACTATGTGACCTTGAGGTGTGTGACTACTAATGATTCCACAATTTGCAGGATTTTTATCTGGCGGGGACAATCCTATTTCCTGGATTTTCCAATTTGGATATATAATCGTCTTTCTCGTATTCATGTTTTACAGTCAACGTATTCAAATGATGGTGATGCTTAGAGACGTTGAAACTCATCTGCGCCGTCTCAAACTCATAAGAGACGATGGTCGAAAGATAGCTCTGGAGACGATAAAGCAGATAGGGAAACCTGTAAGCGACCCTGCTGAGAGAGTTGATCAATTTCTGGAATACATAGCTATACCCCCACAGAGCATGGATCCTTCTGGCATAGTCTGGAAGTTGGAACATGTCCTTGATGTTAGAGATGTCCGCTTCAAAGATGAAGTGAAGCTCATGGCGCCTGAAGCTGATGAAGCGCAACTGAACAATCTAGAGAACAGCTTGGAGGCTGCCATGGCCTTACACATGATCTACAAGATTATTCGACACTTCTATCTTCTTGGAAAAAAAACGTTAAGCCTCTACATCATCATGCAAATTCAGATGGTACTGCCCCTAATCATGCAGCAAGCAGAGGCATATGCCCAAGCATTAAGGGCCTTCGCAGTTGGTCAACCCATCGGTGATGGCGCTGGACCTCTAGTCGCCGCCAAACTAATGCGTGGATATAAAACAAGAGACGTAGCTCGCGATGTGGTTGTGGCCACAGTACCTATCGAAGGTCGAACAGCCTATGTTTTGAAGGCTAAAGGTCCAGGAGGAAACGTGGGTAAACCTGGAGAAGGAATAAGAAAGCTCATTGAGGAGAAAAAGGGGAAGATTGCCACAATCATCATGATAGACGCGGCGCTGAAACTTGAAGGAGAAAAATCAGGGGAAGTGGCTGAGGGAGTTGGCGCTGCCATCGGCGGACCTGGAGTCGAACAGTTCAAGATAGAAGATGCAATACTTAAAAACAAGATTCCTGTGAACGCGATCATCATCAAGCAGGATCTCGGAGACGCGGTTTCTCCGATGCGAAAAGAAATTTTCGATGCAGCTGACCATGTGATCACAAGAATAAAGCGCCTGATTCTAGAAAGGACCAAGAAGGGCGATAATGTCATAATAGCTGGAATTGGAAATACTATAGGAATTGGACAGTAGGTGAAAATGATGACTGATAACGTTAATTCTGTTAGGAAACTTTCTCCCTTTCTTCTTTTGATAATTCTGATAGCCTTTATTCTGTCTTTGAGTGCTCTCTATATTGCAGTTGACTCGTTCATTAACCAAAGTGGAGCCTTAGATGCATACTCTTTCTTGGCTATTGGTTTCGGTGGACTAGCCTTCTCAACATATATGCTGTTGCAGACGAGAGGAAAACCTATGCACGCAGTCCTTGTGCTGCCAAAAGTGGTAACAACGCTAGAGTGTCCGAAATGTGATTTCAAGAACATCCGAGACTTCAAGAGAGAAGACTACATCTTCAAAGAAACAGGACCTTGCCAGAAATGCAACGAAACAATGACAATAACTGCAATATATCGGGAAGCTAAGAAAAAGAAATAAAGTTAACCATGTCAGGTTAACACAACACAGCCGTCCTTCTCAATCAGAACCGTGTATTCGGCTTGAGCCACGGGTTTTCTGCTTGCCTCAACAAAAACGGGGTAGCCTATCACTGCTTTAGACGAAAGAAGCTCTGAGAAGGCGCTTTTGTAGCTGCTAGAGGAGGCAAATTTATTTAGCCACCTTTCTGTGAAAGGCAGGGTCAGAAAATTCTTTTTGATGTAACTCAAAATTTGTTTGGCGTAAGGGTTTTTCAGGGACTTGTTTTTTGAGTAACGGAAGATATGTTCTTCCTTTATGTTTTCAACTCTGCCTGTGGCATTTGTAACTGTTACGAAGGGTTCAACTCCGTAGATTTCTCCCTCTTTTATTCGGGATGTGGATATGTTAAAGACGTTGGGTAAAGACTTTCCTGCGTGTATTATGTATCGTCTGATCAAGTGTCCTGTGAGGTTCGAAATGGGTTTGAATCCTTTTGTCTTGATTGTTTTTTGAATTTCTGAGCCAAAACGAGTTATGGAAAGTCCGGGTCGAAGTATCTCCACAGCTCGTGCTAGGGCTTCTTCTGCTGTTCTCACCATGTCATCGTATTCCGGATCGAAACAGATGCTCGTTGCCGTGTCAGCTATGTAACCGTTAACGTGAACCCCAATGTCCACTTTAACTATGGATTTTTCTGGTATTGTTTGTTTGTCGTCTGGGGGCGACGTGTAATGGGCAGATATTTCGTTAACCGAAACGTTACATGGAAAAGCTGGTTTGCCCCCCTTTTCTCTAGTCAATCCCTCTACTTTTTCGCAGATGTCGATGATGGGCATTCCTTCTTTAACTGTTCTGTGTATCTCTTCCCTGACTTCTCGGGCGATTTTACCTGCGAGTTGATATTTCTGTATATCTTCCTGAGGGACTGACATGTTCATACACGAGCTTCATTAAACATGTGGAGAGTTAAAAGAGTTAAGGATACTTACTTATTGTTCTGAATGGCTGTTTTTCTTTCGAAAACCTTTAAACATATAAACTCTACGGTTTAGCAAAGGTGAAACAAAACTTGACTGCTGTAGATGCCAAGAAGCCTGTTCTTGATCCTTGGGGAGCAACTGTGGTTGAAGACTACAATCATCTTTACGAAGAATTTGGTATACAAAAGTTTGATTCTCTACGTTCTAAGATACCCAACCCAAACATGTACATGCGGCGAGGCATAATTTTCGGTCACAGAGACTTCGATCGTGTTCTAGAAACGATGAAGCAGGGCGGAGACTTTGCGGTGATGAGCGGCATTAAGCCAACAGGAGAATTTCATTTAGGAACCCTCATGACCGCCAAAGAAATCATTTATTTTCAGCAGCAGGGCGCCCAAGCCTTCTACGCCATCGCAGACATAGAAGCTTACGAAGACAACAGGCTTTCCTTTGAAGAGACCAAAAAAATCGCTGTTGGCAACGTTGCAGACCTGCTGGCGCTAGGCTTCGACCCCAAAAAAGGTCACATTTACAGGCAGTATAAAGAGCAGCGAGTCCGAGACTTGGCGATTCATTTTGGCGCTGGCGTAACATTAGCCACCATGAAGGCAATCTACGGTGAACGCCATATTGGTCTATACCTTTCAGCCCTTGTGCAGGCGGGAGACATACTTATGCCGCAACTCAAAGATTTTGGTGGACCCAAACCAACTGTGGTTCCTGTAGGTGTAGATCAAGACGCTCACCTGCGTTTTACTAGAGATTTGGCTAACAAGTTTCGCCGCAAATTCAAGTTTGTTTCCCCCTCTTCTACGTATCACAAGATTTTGAAGGGGCTGGATGGTTCTCCGAAGATGTCTAAACGGAACCCCATGAGCTACTTCACCCTGAACGAGAGCCTCAAAAGTATTGGCAAGAAGATTTCAAGTGCTTTCACTGGCGGAAGAGCTACTGTAGAAGAGCAAAAGAAACTGGGTGGTGTGCCTGAAATCTGTCCCATATACGAGATTGAGATGTGCCATTTTGTTGAAGACGACAAAGATATGGTGGAAACATACAAGTGCTGTAAATGCGGAAGCCTACTCTGTGGCGAGCATAAAGCTCGGACAAAAAAGATTGTTATGCAGTTTGTTGAGGATCATCAGAGAAAACGAGAGAAACTTGTTGACAAAGCAAGAGAAATATTAGGGGTCAACTAGGTCGAAAGCGCCTGTGACGCTTGTCTGTCTGCACCCAACGTTGAAACATTTAAAGCCTTCTTGCCAATAAAGCTAAACAAAGTTCCATTCCGTAACTTAAACTAGAGGTGCCAAGGAGGAGAAGTAGGTGCCTGAACTTCGAGAAAATGAACAAAAAACACTGCTTGCCCTAGAAAAGCTGAAAGGAAGAGCGCCTGTCAATCAGATAGTGCAAATCAGCGGTTTGGCTCACGCCGCAGTTATGCGAGCTGTCCTTTCCCTTACAGAAAACAAGCTAATTGTAACGTATGAACAAAAACAGACTTTAGTATTCTTAAGCGAGGAAGGCAACTACCATGCAACAAAGGGACTTCCAGAAAGACGCCTCCTCAACTCTTTAACAAAGCTTGGCGGAGAAGCCAAAGTTAACTCCGTTGTTGAAGAAGCAGACTTAGAAAAAAAGTTTCTTTCTGTTGCCTTGGGGTGGCTTAACCGCAAGGGCTGGGCAACAATACAGCAAGGAACACTAAAATCTTTGAAAGAGCCTTCGCTCGGAGATGATGAGAAACTTCTGCAACTCTTAACCAAAAAAAGTTCTTTAATCGTCGAGGAGTTGAGTCCAGAACTTCAAAAGAGCATTTCTGTTCTGAAAGGGCGAAAACTCGTGGAAATAAAAGAGAAAACCCTCCGAGAACTAGAATTAACTGATGACGGCTGGACGCTAGTTAAGAAAGGAATTACAGTTCAGGAAGAAATTAGCCAGTTAACGCCAGAGCTTATCAGAACCGGAAACTGGAGAAACGTAAAACTTAGACGCTTCGATGTGACTGCCCCCGGTCCAGTAAGTTATCCTGGAAAAATTCATCCAGTTCAGCAGATAATTCAGCATGCCAAAGAAATTTTCTTGGAGATGGGCTTCACTGAGATTCGAGGAGACATGGTTGAAACCGCCTTCTGGAACTTTGATGCCCTGTTTCAGCCTCAGGACCATCCCGCCCGAGATATGGTGGATACTTTCTATTTGTCTAAACCAAATCAGGGTAAGTTGCCCGAAAAAGCTGTTGTGGATGCAGTTGCAAAAACACATGAAAACGGCTGGACTACCGGTTCAAGGGGATGGGAATACTCTTGGAGTCCAGAAGAAGCTAAACGTTTGGTGCTTAGGACTCACACAACAGCTACAACCATTCGTTACTTAACCGAACACAAAGAACCTCCAGTCAAAGTTTTTTCAGTGGACAGGGTTTACCGTAACGAAAAGTTGGACTACAAGCATCTTGCGGAGTTCCATCAGATTGAAGGAATAATTATGGATCGGAAGGTGACCCTGCGAGATTTGATGGGAACCCTGAAAGAGTTTTACCAGAAACTTGGGCTAGAAAAGGTGCAGTTTTGGCCTAGCTACTTCCCATATACTGAGCCTTCTCTGCAGTCCACAGTGTATGTTCCAGAACTGAAAACTTGGGTTGAACTTTGTGGTATGGGCATCTTTCGTCCAGAGGTTTTGGCTCCCCTTGGCGTAAAGCATCCTGTTTTGGCTTGGGGTGGAGGCTTGGAACGTTTGATACTTCTCAAACTTGGAATTGAAGATATACGGCTTTTGTACAAGAACGATTTAGGTTGGATAAGGAGGACTCCGGTGTGCCAACGATAACTTTGGACAGAGACCGTTTCTCTTCTTATGTTGGGCGAGACCTCACCGTTGAAGAGATGGCAAAATGGCTTCCGTGGCTGGGAACTGACACAGAAGAGGTCGGCTCGGATTACGTGAAAATCGAGTATAACCCGAATCGTGTGGACTTTTGCAGCTACAGTGGAGTGGCTAGAGCCTTTCGGGGGCTTATGGGCTGGGAGACAGGCTTACCCAAATACGAGGTGAAGCAAGGAAACATTGTATTAAAAGTGGACAAGAGTGTAGCCGATGTGCGCCCATATGTTGTCTCTGCTGTTGTTCGAGGCTTAAACATTGACTATGACGTCATCAGGGAGCTTATGGAGATGCAAGAGGCTCTCCACTGGATGATAGGTAGAGACAGAAAAAAGGCTTCCATTGGAGTGCACAAGTTGGATGCTGTTGAACCGCCATTTTCATATGTTACTTGTGCTCCCAATGAAATCAAGTTCGTTCCGTTAGACAAAACCGAAGAAATGACTCCGCAGGAAGTCTTGGAAAAACATGAAAAAGGCATGGCATACAAAAGTGAAGTGGACTGGGCTTCCAGATATCCCCTAATTGTAGACCGAAATGGGCAAGTTCTCTCTTTTCCGCCCATAATTAACGGTGAGTTGACCAAAGTAGATGAGAATACACGAAACCTGTTCATCGACGTCACCGGCACTGAACTAAACGCCGTCTCAAGAAGTTTGAACGTTCTCGTTACAGCCCTAGCAGACATGGGTGGCATCATAGAGAATGTTCGTGTTGAATATTCTGACAAAGTTTTGGTTACTCCAGACCTTACGCCTCAACAGATGAAGTTACACGTAGATTATTCGAACGAACGTTTGGGTCTTAGTTTTTCGGAAGCACAAACCATAGATGCGCTGCAAAAGTCTAGACTTGACGCAAAAAAGGTTGAAAAGGGGGTTTTGGATGTTACGATTCCCGCCTACCGTACTGATATACTGCATGAGATTGATTTGGTTGAAGAGGTTGCTGTTGGTTACGGCGTTTTCAGGCTGGAGCCTACAAAGCCAGCGGCGGTTACTACGGGCAAACAACATCGGGTCAGCGAGGTAGCGACGGACGTTAGGCAGATAATGGTGGGGCTAGGTTTTGCGGAAGCCTTGAATTTTGTTCTTACCAACGAGGTTGATCACTACCAGAAGATGCGAAGAAAACCTGAAGGGTTAGTGACTTTGGCGAACCCTGTTTCTACAGACTATTCCATAATACGGAACGATTTGTTGCCTAGCCTAATGAAAAACTTGGCAGTCAGCAAACACCACGTTTTTCCTCAGCGAATGTTTGAAGTTTCTGACGTAATAGCACTTGATGACGACTCTGAGACCTACACAGAACGAAGAATACATGTTGCGGCAGTTTCTTCTCATCCAACCGCCAACTTTACTGAAATAAAATCCATTCTTGAATCTTTGTTGACGAACCTCGGCTTGAAAAACTGGACCGTGAAAGAGACAAACTATCCAAGTTTTCTGCAGGGAAGAGCAGCCACAATCTCGTTAGGCAACATGGAGCTAGGTGTTGTTGGAGAAATTCACCCTGAAGTCCTAAACAATTTTGAGTTGGAGAATCCGACAGGTGCATTCGAAATAGACCTCCAAAAAATTATAGAGATAACTAAGTGAAAACGTCCCAATTATTGAATAGCAAAGTTTTATGTTCCTGCGCGTCTCTCTCCTTATTTGCGATGATAGT
>SOJY01000045.1 GCA_004376385.1 Candidatus Bathyarchaeum sp. | reverse complement strand
GACAGAGACAATGCTTACACCATATTTCGGAGCTATAGCGACGTTTTGAAGAACAGCAAAAAGAATGTAAGAGATGCCTGCATAGATGGAAAAGATGCACCGCACTCTGTTTCTCATTGTGATGAGCAATACGACAAGAATGATCGCGATGACTTGAAAAACCGGGAACACAGGCTTGCAAGCAAAGAACAAAGAGTGCCCAAGGGTATACCTGATGATATCGCCCCACTTGCTGAATTCGAAGTTCTTGGAGGCAAATGGAGCAATGAGGAACTGAAGCGCTATCAGACCAACGAAGAACCACCAGCGTCTTGTCTTGGCCTCAAGCTTATTTTGGATGGTCTCAATGTTCTTCATATTGCACCCAGCAATGATTATACAGTCTGTATAAAACACCAAAGCTTGTCCCCGCATGCCTCTGGCGGGGAACAGACTATTTCTGCCTGTAAAAACTAGGGACAGTCATCCATTATTTTACTTCTTCCTAACACCCTCACCCGCTTTATTTTCAAGCGTCCGGCTTTTCCTCCCATCGCTTCTTCACGTTCCTGAAGTACTCTATCCTATGTTTTGCTTTCTCAATCTCCTTGGGATAAAATTCAAATAAAACGTCGCACAATTCTAACATCCACTTCTTTCGTGAGTAGCCTGGATTTACTACAATTCTATTAGCATTGGCAATTTGTATCTGCCCCCAACCTAACGCGCCAATCGTCAAGCAGTCCCAAGACAAAAAATCAATAGGTACAAAGTGCACTTTTTCAAGCTGGACACAAACACCGGAAACAACATTGTAGGCAACCATAAGCAGTATGTAGTGATTCTTATCGTCCTCATAGAACCGCGAAAGTCTTTCAACTGAGGTTAGATTCGGCATATTAAATTTGGTCTCTAATCTGTGAGTCTTTACGTCTACTACATAATATAAATCGTTTCGGTCTGTAAAAGCCAAGTCAGCCATTGCCCGTCTTGCAAAACTAGCAGAATAGTCTTTGCAAAAGTTTCCAAGAATGCCCTCAAAATTTTCCTCTAATATGTGCTGAATCGCATCTCCTGTAGCCCTAGTGCTTGAAACAGTGTCTTCACTTAAAAAGTCAGGATAAGCATTGAGAAAACTAATAATCTTGCTCTCAATCTTTTTGTACGCGTTAGTGTAGAAAATTTTGCTTTTCATTTTTAGGCCTCTTTTGGCATTAAACAAATAATGATATCTCGTCCGGACTATTCCGCTTTTTGGTGCGCCCACTTTTCATATCTTTCAACGTGTTTCTTTCCCAAAAAACACCATCGCAGTATCCCTGAATAGTAGGGTCTCTCTCTGCCATCTCCAACCTCTTCTGCGCGTAAAAACAGTATTCCTCATCAATCTCTACCATAACAAAATTTCTCTTCATCTTCTTCGCAACAACGCCAGTAGTTCCCACGCCGGCAAAGGGGTCAAAAACAATATCTCCTTCGTTGGAGCTCGCAAGCATTATCTTTGCGAGTAGTTTCTCCGGTTTTTGTGTTGGATGTGGTGTGTTTTCCGGCATTGACCAAAATGGGATGCTGATATCTGTCCATATATTCGAGGGATAGGTTAGTCGGTAATTTCCATTTTTCTGTTCGCTCCAATCTTTTGGTTTCCCATTTTCGCGATATGGAGCGATTACTCTTCTTTTTACTTTTACCGCATCTGCATTGAAGGTGAAATTGTCAGACATCGTGCAGAACCATATATCTTCGGAGTTGTTTTTCCAACATCTTTTAGCTCCCCGACCCTTTTCTCTTTCGAACGTGATCCTACTTCTAATGGTAAAATACTTCTCACAGAGCAAATGAATCGCTGACGAAGACCTCCAGTCTCCACAGATATATATTGACGCCGTAGATTTCAATAATCTTATCATTTTGTGAAGCCACGATTCCATCCACTCCATATATTTTCGTACCGAGACCTGTCTAAAAGAGTGCATATTGAAAGTCTTTGCCAAATTATACGGAGGGTCAATGAAAAGAAGGTCAACAAAATTTAACGGAAGGAGGTCAGCTGCCTCAAAGATATCTTGATTCACAACCTTATTCAACAACTGCTCAAGTGAGATAGGCTTAGTTAACTTTAATAGTCTTTGCCGATACTCTTTCTTTTCGTTATTTGATAGTGTTAAAGTTCGGTTTCGTGGCGCTCTTGGCATATTTTTCATTCCAACACTTCATACATTCGGCTTACTATTTTAGCGACTGCTTGGCCTAATTCAATGGAAAGTTTCCCAAACCCACAATTCCTGTCAAACCAAACATTTTAATGGCAACTCTCTCCCTTCGACAAGCTCAGGGTAAACTCACTTGGGAGAGG
>SOJY01000213.1 GCA_004376385.1 Candidatus Bathyarchaeum sp. | reverse complement strand
ATGAAGCTGTTGAAGAATTCTTTAACGTCCTCAGTTAAGCTTGTTTGAGTTATTAGCGCTCTTGCCTGTTTTGCATGTTTCTTTGATGTTTGTTTTGCGGCGTCTAATCCTCCGCTCTCCCTAAGCAATTTTCTGGCTAGGTCTATTTCTCCGAAGCTTAGGAATTGCTTGCCGAGAAGACATTTCAAAGCCTCAGACGTTTTTGGGTCTTTTGAGTTTAGGGCATAAATTACGTGGAGGGGCTTCTTGTTTTTTGAAATGTCTAAACATGATGATCTGCCATACTCTTCTTTCGGAGCAAAGCTGTCTATTATGTCATCTTGGATGTCAAAGGAGTAGCCCATGTTTTCGGCTGCTTCCCCCAACAGTGACAGGTCCGCTTCTGGGGCATCGCCTAAGATTGCGCCTGTAAGCATTGTAACTTTGAAGAGCGAAGTGGCTCTTTTACCTGCCATAACCTGCCATTCGTTAACGGATACGTCCTTTTGTTCAAACAGCAGGTCGAGGATTTGGCTCTCGTTAACATCTCGATAGCCCTCAGAAGTGAGACGCAATATTCTGTTAACCGTCTCTTCTGGGAAACCAGACTCCATTATGGCGCGGACAGCCAAGGCATATACAATGTTTCCGGCGAAGACTGCGGCTCCGTCTCCGAATCTGTTGTCGTATGGACGGTAGCTGTTCACGAATTTCGTGTGCAAAGTGCTTCCCCCTCTTCTTTGAGCGTCCATGTCAACCATGTCGTCGTGAACCAATATAGCATGACGATAAAGCTCGACTCCGACACAGACCTTCAAGATTTTTTCGTCAACCTTTCCGGTGTAGCCTTTGTATGTTAGGAGCGTACTGCACGAAGCTAACCGTTTGCCTTTCCTGAGCACAAACTCTTCAATGTCAGAGTAAACCTTCTCTATGAAGGGATGGTAATCTCCTGCCTCCTTCACGCTTTCATCCAGAAACGTTCTGAGGCGTTCTTCGATCACTGCGCCATACTTGTCTAATGTTTTTTCCCAGCTCATTGTACGTCCAGCCAAAGTTTGGTTGCCTAGAAGCTTGTCGCGGGTTTTCTAAAAGCTTTTTCCCACAATGTATTCCTGCGTTAATTTGAAGGAATTAAGGCACGTGTCAGGAAACAGAGTCACCACTGTTGAGCCCTTGTTTTCTTTTGCTATCTTTCTTGCGGCAAAGTAGTTGAGTCCAGACGATGTTCCAACAAGGTAACCTTTTCTCCACAGATACTCCGTAGCCTCAAAAGCATCCGCATCACTGACTTTCATCCAATCATCAATCGCATCCCTGTTACTTCGAACTATCTCAGGTTCCAACGATTCACTAAAGTTTCGCAGTCCCTGAATATGATGATCCTCTTGAGGCTGAACTGCCACACTTTCGATTTCAGGATTCTCTGCCTTCAAGTAACGTGTGATGCCCACCATCGTCCCTCCGGTGCCAACGCCCAAAACAATATTCGTCACCCTTTTTTCGGTCTGGCTCCAAATTTCTGGTCCAGTTCCTTCAATGTGCGCCCTAAAGTTATTCTGGTTGCTGTACTGGTCCAGCCACATCATGTTCGGGTCATCCAAGAACAGGTCCTTGACTTTTGCTATAGCCCCGTCTCGTTCGTTTCTTAGTGGGCAGTATCCGTCTGGCGTCTTTTCAACAGCTGTTCCAGTCTCGCTGATTCGCTTGAAGGTCTTTTCGCCCACAACGCTGGGTATCACAATCAACGTTTTAAGACCCAAAAACTTGCCTGCTCGTCCGTAGGCGATTCCAAGGTTTCCAGAAGAAGCCTCAACAAAAGTGACGTTATCGGAGGTTACTAGTCCCTGCTTTATTGCAGCCTCCAGCATGTAAACTGCTGGGCGATCCTTGACAGAGTGGCTTAAAGGGTTGTAGTATTCGAGTTTTGCGTAGATGGAGCTACCGTTGACGTTGTCGATGTGCACTAGAGGCGTTTTTCCGATTTTCTGTTTAAGAAGCTGAATCTTTTCTAGATAAAAATTAGAGGAGGTATCCTCGGAAACTAAGGACGAGTTTTCTGCTTGAACAAAAACGTTCACCAGCCATCCAAATCCCTCACAACACTGTTATAGACTAACCGCAACATGAAACACACGATATAAACATTCCGATTTTAGGTTCTGTCAAGTCTTCGTCGGATTCTTTTCCTGTCAAAAATCGTCGGATGCTCACTTTACGAAGAGTCCACTAGCAATTAGAGTTCAATTTTATTTAGGAAATATATCTCTTTTATATCCGTTTTATAAAGTTCAACCTCATAGTTAGTTATCCTTTTCATCACTTTTTTCCTAATATTTTCACACTTTCCCATCGCTGACTTG
>SOJY01000062.1 GCA_004376385.1 Candidatus Bathyarchaeum sp. | reverse complement strand
TTTTAGATGGTCAATTATGCGACCTGGCGTTCCCACTATAATGTGGACCCCTCTTTCCAACGCTGATATCTGCCGTCGAATAGACGCTCCACCGTAGATGGGTAAGACTCTAAACGGTGCATACTTACCAAGTAGACCTACGTGTTCTGCAACCTGTATTGCGAGTTCTCGCGTTGGCTCTAACACTAATCCTTGAACCTTGTTAAGTCTTGGATTTAGGCATTCAATTATCGGAATTCCAAAAGCTGCAGTCTTGCCTGTTCCTGTCTGAGCCTGCCCGATTACATCTCTGCCTTTTAACAACGGGATTATTGCTTGAGCCTGAATCGGGAAAAGGTTATCAAATCCAAGATCTTCAACGCCTTTCATCACTTCTTGACTCAGCGGCAGATCCTTAAAGTATTGCATTTGCATATGTTTCATCATTTCTATCACAAAAAATTCACACACAGCTCTCAAAAGCCTTCAGAAGCTTCCTCAATTAGGCATGAGTTAATGTGACATCCTCACTAAAATGCACCCTCCCTTATAAAGGAGTTTGCCAAGTGCGAAGTAACTTGAACCAGCGACCAATGGAGATATCACCTGCATTCCCCCTTTCTTTACAGGTGTATCCATGCACTTTTTCTTAATCATAGTATAGAAAAAGAAACTGCCAATCCTAATGCTGTAAATTGCAGCTTCAATAACTGATGTTACGCGCGCAGAAACTACTCGTAGAATATCAGTTGTTGTTCTTCAAGTATTATGTGGAGCTTATGCACGGCGTCATAGACGTCCTGTTCTTTTGTGCCTCCAGTGCACACAAGGTTCCCGCTTGCGAATATCAGTATAACTACTTTGGGTTCGTCCATCCTGTAGATCAAGCCTGGAAACTGCTCTGGCTCATACATCGTTTTTCCAAGTGTAAAAACTGCCTTCTCCAAATCTACCTTTCCGCCTAACTTTGCAGAAGCAACGATGTTCACAATCTTCAAGTCCGGCTTGCCACTGATGATTATTCCGCCTTTTTTCAGTTCTTTAACAACTGTCATAACAGCTCTCCGAGATTCCTTCGCTGATTTTGCTCCTGTACAAACCATTTTGCCAGTGCTAAAAATCAACGTAGCCGTCTTCGGTTTCTTAAGTCTAAACACAAGCCCCGGAAATCGTTCTGGACGGAATTCTACACCTGGAAAACCCTTCACAACAGCGTTTAAGTCAATCTTCTGGTTTAAAGCAGCAGAAGCAACAACGTTTTCAATGTTTATTATGGATTTAGTCTTCGGCATTAAACACAACTTCGTATAGTGAATTGTTTAGATATCTATTATAAAGCCTTAGATTGAAGAGAGGAAATTTCTCCTGTGAAACCATAGTATTAAGCTCGTGCATCTATGCGTTATTTCGAATCTCATGGAATAGCGTGCATTCTGCTTATTATCATTATTGATAAAAAAAATAAAAAAAAAGGGCGTAAAACGGATCGAAGATTTTGGCTAACCAGCTTAATATCTTCTCGGTGGTCTTCGTTTAGCATAGCATTCTCGGCAATATACGGGTCTGCTTCCGTCAGGTTTGAAGGGAACTTCACATTCCTGACCACACTCTGCGCATACTACCTTGTGCATTTCTCGCTTTTCTCCATACGACAATTGATTTACACCTCCATGAGATAGTCAACGGCAAACTAGCATTCTAATAGAATTCTAATTCTCGCCTATCCAACCAGTTGGCGTATTAATCTATTAAACTTTTACGCGCGCAAAAGTGTCGATAGTTCATCTAATTGATGGTTTTGGCGCCGCCGGTAGGAATCGAACCTACGACCAGCTGGTTAACAGCATCAGCCCCTGATACAGGATTATCAGAGTCAGCTGCTCTACCTAACTGAGCTACAGCGGCAATAAACGATAGTTCTCACAAGATTAGAAATATTTAAACCTTCATACCTTAGAGCAGAAACACTCCTAGCAAGATTGTGAGACCTCTTCGCCCTTTTGTATTTCATCTAGGCACTCTGCGCCTGTCTGATTATGCTGGAAAACTTTTATTCGCTGTTACTCTACAGAATACGGAAGCAGGGGCCCGTAGCTCAGCACGGCCAGAGCGCCAGGCTCATAATCAAACGAAGAGAGACCTGTTGGTCAAGGGTTCAAATCCCTTCGGGCCCACCACCCTTTGTATCATGCGCGTTAGGATGGATTGTTTGAGGCGTGAATACCCCACTAAGCCTATTGTAGGAGTAGGTGCAGTCATAATATCCAGTGGCAAGATGCTTCTAGCTAAACGAGGTTCTGAGCCTGGAAAAGGTAAATGGAGCATTCCAGGTGGCCTCGTCGAACTTGGTGAAATGGTGCGGCACACTGTGGTTCGGGAAGTTAAAGAGGAGTGCGACTTG
>SOJY01000042.1 GCA_004376385.1 Candidatus Bathyarchaeum sp. | reverse complement strand
GGATGAAACTTTTTGCGTAAAAAGCTAATCCACACAAAAAAATGAATTCTTCATGTTTCTGGAGGTTCAAGTTCTTAAAAACAGTTAAAAAAACGTTGTGAAGGGGTACAATAAATTTCTTAAGTAACTCGTTCTAACTATTGATGGGTGATAGATGTGGACCTTGAAGGAATACTAACAGATTTCCTCTCTGATGTAACCTCTGCTTTACCAGCAATAATCGCTGCCATCATAGTGATCATCATTGGATATGTCGTTGGAAAAGTTCTTGGAAGGGCAGTAAACAAAGTTGTCGAGAAGATGGGTATCGAGAAGAGCTTTGACGAAACAGACACTGGAAAAGCTTTCAAATCTGGCGGAATGGACTTGTCTTCGTTTATTGGCGGCGTAACAACAGCATTCATAATCGTCATTTCCATAGTTCTAGCAATACAAATCCTAAACATTGGAGGAACTATAGGCGAATTTTTGGTGCAAATCGCAGCGTATCTGCCAAGACTATTGGGTGGAATCGTAATCATAATTGTGGGAACAGTCCTTGTTGGATTCTTAGCAACCCTTGTAGGCAACACCCTGAAACCCATTTTTCCAAAGGAAAAATCGGAAATTCCTGACATGCTAAAGAATCTGTTGCAGATCGGCTTAATTGCTGTAATCTTGATGATTGCTCTTGACCTTATGTTGCTATCAGGAGAACTTGTTTATCCGCTGATTCTTGGATTCGTAATTATTGGCGCTGGAATCGCTTTGACCGATGGACTAATCAAATCCATAACCGACGAGCATAAAGAATTTGTTCCCGTTGCAGGATACGCAAAATTTGTTCTATACAGCATTTTCCTGATTATCGGAGCTGGAGCTATCTTCGCTACATTTGAAGGAGTAACAAATATTATCGCCAACATTTCATGGGCATTCGCAATAGCCATGGGAATAATGCTAGTTCCCGTAATCTACAACCTCGCAAAGAAAATGGCAAAAGAAGCATAATAAAGAGTCGCCACCACCCCCTCTTTTTTCTAAGTTTAATCTAAACTAGACAGTTTCTAGACCACAATCACGAACTCGGAGTCTTTTTTGTAAGTTACTGAACTAAGAAACAAAAAAATAACAATCCACAACCAAGGCTTTGGAGTTAGCTTTTGAACATATCAAAAATTTGGCACCAATCGACAGCTAAAGCCTGTACATGTCCGTATACGGCAACTCTTTAATTGGCTACTAATTAATTATTTAGCAGTTGATCAGTATGAATCTCCCAGAATATGTTTCCGTTCAAGAAGCAAAGAGAATTTGTGCTGAACTAAAAATTAGAGATTGGACCCTGCTAAAAAAGGCTGAAGTATTACCCGAAGAAGCAAAAGCAATACTGGCTGAACTTGAAACCGGAGAAATGAATATCAGACTTGAGGATTTTCAACTGGGACTTGAAGTCGAGCTAGAACATGGGATTCGTTTTCCTGAGACAAACATTACCAACAACCACCCCATATTAACGGGAAAAATCGTGTTGGCGCACTTCAAGGAATCGCTAGATTATTACCAGCGTTTAGAAGTAGCTGAAATCGAAGGCGACATTCTAAAAGCTGTTGCTAACAAGAACGCTGCGAAAGTCGCGGCTCTCTACGAAAAACTTGTAAAAGCAAAACTAGAATTAAGCCAAGCAGAAACAAAGATGCTTTGACAGCCAATCTTAGGCGTAAAAAAGCTCTGTGCAGTTTCAAGAGCACACAAATGTGAGGGGTAGAACACAATTTTGGGTCAACCAACATTGAAGCTTCTTTTTTGTTCCACCCAAAATTACCTAGGTAAAATTACATCGAAGTAGCAAATTACCAAGGTAAAATACAGAACGAGTAGGGAATACTATAAAAAGTTAAAATTTATTCCCCAAAACCCAAACCGCAAGCAGAATAGAAAAAGGAGAAATTAGGTTTTTAAGGATATTTACCATGGAAAGCTGGAAAATATAGCAGCAAAGAAAGCAGCGATAAAAAGGAAATAAATAATCGAGCCGGCAATAGCCCAGATAAATCCGAAGATGAGAAAGTTTCGTGCCTTCTTTGGGTTACGATCCTTGTTGGCAACCCAAGCAATTAAGCCTCCAATTATCGAAAAGAAAAACGGCAATAGATACCATGCATCTGAAACTTCCTCTACTAATGGCGCTTGTTCAACACCGCATTTTACACAAATTTTTGCTCTTATATCTATACCTCTGCTCCACAATTCGAGCAAAATCTTGGTCTTCTTTCAGTCATTAAACAGCCCCAAAACACAATAATGTTCTATCTGCACATTTAGGCCTTTTCATAAAAGCCTCTGGCGCATAACTGAGACCTACACTATTAACTTTTTAAGGCTTAGCGTTCCAATCACGTTGCAAAAAAATAGCCCCAAAAACATCAAAACTTTTTTTAAAGGAGATACTGTAATATGACCGTTAGTAACTTGATGTGGGGTGAATGATTTGATGGAATCTTGTAATATATTACACAGTGGTGATCGACTCCGGTTCTTCATGCCCATGGAAGACGGTGAATGTTACTGGGCAGCCAAAATTAGCGTAGCAGGAAATGCGGCTTATTATTGTGTTTCGGAAACTCTTTTGGATCTGCTTCGTCAAATCCTAGAAAAAGGACAAACACATTTTTCGGGCCTATTAGAACTCGGAAGCGTCAATTTAGAAATCGCAAAAGAGACTCTTGCTCACGTACCAATCCCAAACCACGTAACACAAAGAGCTTACGAAAAAATATCAGATAAAGAGATTAAAGAAGCACAAATTTCGCCTTTCATCTCGATACCCATTGATGCAGAATTAACGCCGATGGTCGAGTTATATGAGGAAAAAGTTAAAGGCTTCATAATCACACGTAGAAAGGTTCTTGCACGACATGAGATCTTAGCCATCGCGGCTGCTAAGACTAATCGGAAGATTGAGAATGTTCACGTAGAACAAAAAAACAGTAAAGTTTTTTGGGTTGTGTTTTCTAATGATAAAGAAATGCGGTTTGACCTTACTACAGGAGAATTATTAAATGAAAATATTACATGAGTTTGTTCCAACACGCAAATTTCTGAAGCTTGCCGAAGAAACAAAAGATTTAGTTGATGGATGGAACGTTACAGACGGTGCAGCTGGTTTTCCAGCGCCAAGCGGTACTGTGGTTAGTTGCATACTCAAGAACAAATACCCAGACAAAATTGTGATACCCATATTCATATTGCACTATAAAGGTCCAGTTGAAGTGGGCGGTTTGGCTTTAGCGGCAGATGTTATAGGCCTCGATGGTCTTGCCCTTACCATGGGTGATGTTCCTAAATATGGAGAACCAATAAAAATGTTGAAATCCTCGGAGGAAGCCCGAAAATTCTTGCGCACAACAGTAAAGGTCAAAAATCTGAAGTTAGGATGCTTACTTTCAGCCCGACGATCTGTTGAGGACACTATTGCACGAGTTAAAGACCCATGGGACTTTGTAATGTTCATGAGGCTTGAAGACAAATCCCTCCCAGTATTGGAGCAAGTGGCAAAAGAGTGCAAACGCCTAAACAAACCCATCTACTCATACTTCTTGGTGGGGACACCAAAAAACGCCGATATCATAAAAATGATTGGATGGCCAACCACCACAACTATTGACCATGTTGAAGATTTTGCAGCGAAACTAGAAGGCATCGTAGACGGCATAATAGTAACATGCGCCGGAGACCCCGAAGGCGACAAAGAGCTATTAAGAAAACTCCAAAAGTTCAGAAGCCAGTGAATTCAGCCACGCATTAATCGTTTCATGGTAAAGTTTGGATGTCATATTTCCCATGGCTTCATGGGCCCCCAAGTTGCCCTCCAGGACGGTTTTCCTTGTTTCCTCCAAGGCCTCCTGAAAGTCTCCTCCGTAAATCCTGGAGCGACTTTCCCCATTGTGGCGTATCGGTAGAGAGCAGCTTTGAGGGCACTGTCAGCAGATGAGCCGATGCAAACCAAGACCATCCAATAGGAGATAGCAATGATAGCAGCGCCAAAAAGAATATGGCGTTCTGTGTCAATATGCGTGTATTCAATCAAACCCAGTCGGGGAGTTCTATGGAATGCGGCTCTTCTTGTCCTTGCACCGACGAGATTTCGAAAGCATATGATGATTGTGTCTCTGTAAATCGGGATCTGAGATAGATTCTTGTCCAATCGTGTGGTTGAATGGTGACATGCCATGTCAAATACATTTCCCAGTCATCTGAATAGAAGATGTAATGCATGACGACCATGATGTTTGGGTTTACAATGGTCCCGGTCCACTCTGTTTCGGTTGTTATACCAAACTCGGGGTGATTGGTGATAAGCCATGGAATAAACTTATCTTGCATCTCCGCAGCTAGTGCGCCTAATTCGTCTTCCCAGTCTATTACCTCAACAGTAATGGTTTCTGTTTGTTCCAGTCCACTTCTCTGCCCACGAATAGTGAGCGCCAAAACCTTGTTTGTACTCACCTGATCCGGTGTCATAGTTACTTCAGCAACTTCTCCAGATTTTATTGCCGGATTATAAACGGTTACTTCAGCGCCCGAGACTGTTGCTGAGATGTCGACAGCCTTTCCATAGCCACTTCCTTCTCCTGTGTCCTCGACAGCCACAAGAAAAACAACTCTCTGACCAGCTATAGACATAATGTTCTCTTCTACTCCCACAGGAATAGTGGGCCTAGAAATCACTTCCATAGAAAAGGGAGCTGGATTGGTAGATGGGGCTTGATTGATATAATACCACAAGCCGCCAACCGCTGCGATAATGATGATCCCTATAACAGCAATAGCTTGTACACGCGTAATAGCCCGCCTAGACGAAAAAAGATGGAATCCCATAAATGACAATCCCCCTGACCCTTCAAAAACTACTATTACAAGCATATTCTTAAAACACTATCGATTGCACATGCTTTGAAAATCTTGTTGGGGTTAAAATTTAACCCTCTCGCACGTATTGTGTGGTGTTAGCTTTCAATCACTTGTTTCACTAAGTCTTTGTTTTCTTTTAGCCAGTTCATGATTACGTCTTTGTTGCTTTCTAGCATGTTCTCCGCCATTCCACCGAACATTGGAGGCAACGTTTTGCCTATTTCTGCTTTAAGTTTAGAAACCAATTCGTCTTCTGCATTCAAAGTCTCTCATCTCCATTTCAGTTACCTAATGTGATTGAGCTAAAATGGTTTATAGTTGTTGATTAAATTTTAGCGTTTTCGGGTAGAGCGGCGTTGTGGTTTGAAGTGTCCAACTAGTCTGCGTCCTGTAGCTGCGTCCATGACGATTGAACGCTTTTTCTTCTTCTTTTTGTGTCTTACCTTGAGGGTCCACACGGGCAACAATACAATCTCAGAAGAAACTGGGCTGACCCCTAATGTTAACCTTAATGTTGAGTAAATTTTGTCTCGTCCCATCTTTATTTTAGGAATTCTAGGAATCTCTCTGGGAAGCCTTGGAATAAACGTGATGTCATCATCATCATCCAAGTCTTTGAGTTTTCCAGCACTCTTTGTCATCAGCTTGTGAAACAGCATTGCGCCTTTTTCAAGAGAAATCATGGCTCCGGTCGTGGCGCTAACGTAGTACGTGTCCACTTCTTCTCTCCTAAAAAAGAACAGGTGTTTAGTTTTGCGGGTTGCTGAAACCTTCCAGATGGGCATGTGAGAAAACGTTGCGTCATAAAATTCTTCTTTCTTACTGAAGAGACCGCCTTCAAGCCATGATTTAGCTCTCTTAAAGGCTTCCACCTGAGTTATCCTCGTTGGAATCGCCAAAACTTCTCCCAAAACGTTTTTGGAGGGTTCGAAGCCGAATTTGGACAGCCAATATAGATACTCTTCGTCGCCTTTAACTCTGCTTTTCTTTACAACTTTGGATCTGACGAGGGACTTAAGCGCCTTTTCAGCATCTTTGACAATCACATTCAGGTTCTCTGCAATATATTCCGCGGAGACACTTTGCCTAACAGAATTGAGCAGTATTGTAATTCGCTCGGCAAGAGCTTTCGGTGGAGGAAGAGAAGGAAAAGCAGGCTTCGCTGTTTTTGGTTTCTTTTCTTGTTTTATCTTGAACTTCTCGAAGAACTGCTTGGTTTCAGGGGATATTGACTTTGAAATGTCTTGCTCATCCATTGTCATGTGGTCTGTTACTAGCCATCGAACCTGAAAATTCACTACGTCATCATAGACGTCTGGGGACAGCATGAGAAATTCGCCGGTTCGGAGACTCGGAAGCTTCTGCAGAACAGCTTCGGCGTGGGTTGGGTCTATTGACTGTATAATCTGTTTTACCCTTGAGATGTCTTGCTGGGTCATCATGCGACCCAAGCACCAAGTATTAACCTGTGCAAGGGCTTTGTAGTCGATGTCGGTTATGTTTTGGGTGGCGGCTACAAGTCCAACTCCATATTTTCGTGCTTGCTTGAAGAGAAAGGCGTAGGCTTCTTTTGGTGGAGGATTCCGTGGATAAGGCGGAATGTACGGTGCGATTTCGTCGACGTAGAAGAGCAACTGGATGTCCTCTGAGGGATTCTTTAGCATCCAGCAATAAAGTTCCCTGAGTAGGGTGGCAAGGAAGAACTGCTTGTCGTTTGTGGAGCTGAGCGTGTTCATGTAGATGATGTTAAGGGGCACCTTTCCGTCGCTCTTGTCCATGAACATGTCCATGTCGATTTGGACGCCCTTCTGAAACATGAGGGATGGTGTTCCCACAGTAAGGAACCGCAGCTTACGGGCGATGTCTTGAGGCTCCTTCTTTGTGACTAGATACTGGAGCATTTCGGTGATTCTTGAAGGAGGATTCAGCACTATTTCAGCCATGTGCCCCATGTCTTTGATGGTTTCTCCTTTTTGCCACAGATACTCCAGAATCGTGAACAGGTATGCTTTGGCTCCTTTTCCAGCGTCTGAGGCTAGGTCGTATCCGAGAAAGCTTGAGAGAGAAGTAGCCGTCAAGTCAATAGCAAGGATAGCTTCCTCATGAGGAGTGTCCTCTGACGGAAACGAAAGAGGATTGACGCTGATGGGGATGCCTTTGCTGCTGGCAGGAGTAAATATGGCTATCCTCGCCTTCTCGAAATACTCCTCTTGCATTGTCAGGGGTATTCCGTGGCTCTCCATCTCTTCGGGGTCTCCTTTCAGGGCGAGAGAGGAGATGTCGCCTTGGGGGTCAACTATGACTACGGGGATATTGTGGCGTACAGCCTCTTCCATCATGCATTTGCATAGCACAGTTTTGCCTGAGCCGCTGGCTCCAAGAGCCATCAAGTGACGGTGAAGAGCCTCTACAGGTAATTCAACTCGAGTTTCTGTTTCCCGTTCTTTGCCTAAGAAAAAAGACAAGTTTGTTCCCATCCCCGTAAGCTTACTATCATCTTTTTTATTTATCTATCTCCGAAAATTGAAACAGGTTAACTGTTTGTGTTTGAATTTTTGGGCAAATCTTACATATTGATTTGATTCAAACACATACGCTAGTATCTGTTTGGATTGTCTTTGTGTACGGGTGTTGATGAGGGAAAATATGACAGTTACCTCATGAACTCGGATGGCTCAGAAAACCGCAACATTACTCCTGACTATTTTCCAGCAGATTTTCTTTGCCACGACCCCATCTTCTCAAAAGACGGCACAAAAATCTTTTTTGTCGGAAAATGGTACCCAGATTAGACCTGTTATTCGTGTATTTACGTTAAATTCATTTATGAATAAATGTATATAGTTTAAGGATCAATTAATGTTTGTAGTGAGGAGGGGAGATGAAGACGCTTAACGATTCAGGTGCCCATAACAGTGCAAACACACAATATAAACGCGGTAGCGCGCGGCGCCAAGAGATAGAGGAGATTATGGTTCATGATGTTGTCACGATAACTCCTGAAAACACACTATATGAGGCTGCCAGAATAATGGGAGAAAAACACATTGGAAGCTTGATAGTGGTAAAGTATGATACGCCTGTGGGCATAATCACAGAGAGGGATCTGTTGCGCGAAGTTGCGGATAGAGGAATTGCTCTGGAGAAAGATTGGTTAGCTGGTGGAGTTACCATAAAGGAGGAAAAAGTTGAAAAAATCATGTCCTACCCCCTCATCATGGTATCCCTAAAATCCAGCATAAAAGAGGCGGCTCAAATGATGATTGAGAAGCAAATTCGGCGACTTGCAGTCAGTGAACATGGAAAGGTTGTGGGGATCATAACCTCCGCAGATCTCATTCGGAGTCTCCCCGAGACCCCAGAAACTATGCGCGCGTGGTTTGAAGTTGATTACTTTATGAGCAAAGACGTCATAACCGCTGATGAGGAAACGACCGTAGAAGGTGTAGCAAAGATTATGGGTGAGAAAAGCATCGGCAGTGTCATCGTCACTAGCCACGGAGAGCCGATAGGCATATTCACTGAAAGGGACCTGCTCACCAAGTTCTTGGCAAAAGATCAGTCGTTGAAGATAGAAGTGGGTAAAGCATGCTCATCGCCCCTTATTACAGCGCC
>SOJY01000108.1 GCA_004376385.1 Candidatus Bathyarchaeum sp. | reverse complement strand
GGATGCAGCCCTTACGCGGCTGAGGTCGCAGGTTCGAATCCTGCTCGGCCCACCACCATTTTCACCAAAAACCACATTTTCGGCAATCATATTAGGAGACTAATAATACTTCATTGTTGAAAACAATGTTTTTCTGGAAAAACAGGTTACTCACAGCTAGTTGAATGGCTTAGGTGACCATCTTCACGCTCTCGACGACTGTTTCCGCTCTTTTCAGGTTGTTAAGTAAAACACTAAAGCGATATGAACTTTTGCCAATCTTAAACAATTGTTTCACGATATACTCTGGTCGAATAAAGAACCGTTGGTAACTGTCATGGATCATCTGTTCAATCTCTTCGGTGGGTACAGCATCGGGCGAAACTTCAGACACCAGAACCCCGGTCTCCCAATGTTTCTCCTCATCCAACAGACCCTGCAATTTCAGTTCCTCCCAAATGTCGGTTCCAGGAAAAGTGGCTAAAATATTGAATTGGGGAATGTCCACCTGCAGTTTCTGCGCAAACTTCAGGGTGTTCCAAATTTCCTGTTTTGTTTCGTGGGGCGCCCCCAAAATAAACGATGCAACAATTACATCTATACCTGCTTTTCTAGCTTTTTTAACAGCATCCAATGCCTGTTGCGGGGTCGTCTGTTTATCATAGTAATCCAAAACTTTCTGAGTGCCATTCTCAATCCCAAAATACATCATTTCACAGTTAGCCCTCGACATCTCACGCAACATGTTTTGGGGGCATTGGTCAACTCTGCCTTCGGCAAAAAATTCAATATCCACTTTCTCTTTCTTCAACCTCCGGCATAGCTTGATCACTCTTTTGGGATTCAAGGTGAAGTTGTCGTCTACAAAAAGAAACTGTTTGTAGCCCTGACTGAACAAAAGATGCAGTTCCTCAAGTATGTTCTCCACAGACCTTGATCGCCAGAGGTTTCGCGCTAATCTTCGGCATCCACAGAAACGGCACTTAAAAACACAGCCTCTGGAGGAGACAAAGCTGCTGAACTTTTTTGGCGCAACAACTATGCCTGCTGTGATGTTGTGGTATTCTACGTCCAGCAGTTCCCTGTCTGGAAACGGCAGAGAATCAACATCCTTGATTAATGGTCTATCAGGGGTTGAAATTATCTGACCATTATTTCTAAAGTTGATTCCCAAAACTTTCTTCAGGTCACCATTTTTCTCTAAACACTTTGCCAATTCAAGGCTGGTGTGTTCTCCTTCTCCCCGGATAATCATGTCAACAAAAGGATACTTTTTCAGAATCCTTTCAGCATTAAATGTGGCATAAAAATTGCCGAAAACGGTAACGATGTCCGGGTTCTCCTGTTTCACTCTTTCCGCGATAAGCACTGCTTTGCGTCCTGAACTGCTGCATGTGGAAAAACCTAGAATGTCCGGGTCCTCTTTTTTCACCCAATCAACTGTACCTTTCAGGGAATAGCCCTGCGCCGCCTCATCTATGATTGAGATGTCTACGCCGTTTTCTCTAAGGTATGTTGCGATGTAAAGCATGCCAAGAGGAGGGGCTGCTCCCACCATCTTCTTAACATCTTCGATAGGCAACTCAGGATTTGGACCCGGATTAATGAACGAGAACTTCATGCTGTACCCTTTTTCCAGTCCGTAACTCTTCTGCAGACGCATTTAAATTTACTGTCAAAACAGTCACCAAACATCTAGAAGCCTCAAGCCCTGCGAAAGAAGTTCTTCTAGCTTTCACGGATGATGCCAGTTTTCGATCATCTCTTTTGATGCCCCAGTTTTTTCTTTACCATATCGGCAATGGGGCTTTGTTAAATGCCTCTGAGACCTTGGCGACGTAATGTAAAGCCCCCTCTCAAGCCCACGTTCTTCATTGACTTCCAGCTTCTTTAGTTCTGAGGAACGAAAGCCACACTTGTTACACCTGAAACCCTGATTCGTTCCCATAGACTTCATTCTCCTCCCGCATTCAGGACAGCTTGGATTAACAAACGATATTCTAGGAGCCAATTTTAGAACTCTCATCTTCTCAAGATTTATGGTCAACTGATGTTCTAGAGAAGAGGGGCGAACACCTCCAAAAACTTTCACAATGTCTCCAGCAATCAGCTTTCTTGAAACTTTGCAAAGACTTACTGTAGGTTCATAGGCAGCACAATCCACTTCCCCTGTCTCATCCTTGATCGAAAAGATCGTATGACCGCCTTGGATTACTCTTGGCTCCTTGGATACCACTCCCTGAGCAACCACCGGATTGTATGGCTGTATCTCCCTAACGGCGCTGACCTTCCGCAGGTGAGCGTCAGTTCCTTGGTTTGTGCGAAAGATTATCCACCTCTCAACAGGTTCATCGATGGTGACCATCTCGTATGCGTGGTTATGGGGTTCTTGTGTTTCAGCTCGGATTGGACTAGGGGTGGGGTGCGG
>SOJY01000003.1 GCA_004376385.1 Candidatus Bathyarchaeum sp. | reverse complement strand
CCTTGGTGGAGGATGCTGCCCAAGCCCACGGAGCCGAATACAAAGGACAGAAAGCTGGAAGCATAGGAGACATAGCTTGCTTCAGTCTCTACGCGACTAAGAACATGACAGCAGGCGAGGGAGGAATTATCACCACGAATAATCAGAAACTAGCAGATGCTGCTCGGTTGCTCATAAATCATGGACAAAGCCGCAAGTATCAGCATGACACATTGGGTTACAATTATCGCATGACCGAATTCTGTGCTGCCATCGGATCAGTTCAGCTCAAGAAACTTGACGGATTTAACGAGAAAAGAAGAGAGAATGCACAGTTTTTGAGTAACGGAATCCGCAAGTTCACGGGTTTAACTGTGCCCTACGTAGACAAGGACGTGAAACATGTTTTCCATCAATATGTTGTGAAAGTGGAAGATAATTATCGCCTAGAGCGGAACAAGCTTGCGGATCGTCTAACTGAGAATGGTGTCGGGGCTGCTGTTCACTATCCCCTCCCCATTTACAGGCAGCCGCTCTATCAGACGTTAGGTTACGGAGGGACAGTGTGCCCCAATACTGAGGAAACTTGCAGACGGGTCTTAAGTCTGCCTGTTCACCCTCTGGTTGACAAAAAAGACATCGAATACATCTTAGATGTTCTTAAAGATATTTCGGAGGCAAAAAAGAACTGAAGGCAATTGTTGCATGGCGTAAATTGTCCTATAGGTCTGTGTTGTTGAGTAAGGCTGTTTCGAATACAGAATTGTGGTTTTTCAAAACCAGTCCTTTATACATTAAAGCAGCTCATAGTACATTTCTGAATTACATAAAGAAAAAACCTTCAACTTTAATTCTGCAATTGCCACAAGGACCATTACTGTTGGAGGGTGTTTTGTTAAAGAAAACCTTCAATTGTAAAATAGTTGTGGATGTACATACGGGATTCGTTTACGGTCACACATTAAAAGGATTAATTATCAACAAGCCCTTCAACAAGTTACTTAATTATGTCGATTTAGTAATTGTCCATAACAATGAAATATTAGACATTTTGAGCCCTTCAATTATAGCAAAAACCGAAGTGGTTTATGATCCTTGGATGTTTATCCAGTCGACTGAACAAACGTCATCTAATGATAAATACTTAGTTTTCCCCGCGTCTTTTTCTCCTGATGAACCATTACTCGAAGTTCTAAGTGCGGTGAATGAATACAAGAACATAAAAGTGTTTGTAACAGGAAATTGTTATAGAAATCCCGCACTGTTACGTTTTTCTTCTTCTCATGTAGAATTCACGGGATTTCTGAATCGCGAGGATTACATGAAACTGTTAGTCAATTCTTTTGGCGTAATCACGGGGACTAAAGATGAGTACACGTTAATGATGAGTGCATGGGAAGCGGTTGCGTTCCAAAAGCCATTGATCCTGTCCGAAACAAAAACACTAAGAAACATGTTTGATGATTACGCACTTTTTTACAACTGGAAGAGCAAAGAGAGCATACTGAATGCCTTGTCTGAAGTGTTCAGTGAACGAGATTTGACTTATGCCAGAAAAAAATTGAAAGAAAAAACAATTAACAGTTTGAACACATTAACAAAAAGGTTGAAAGAAATATAAAATGTAACATAAAATTCTGGTTATGTATTTTCAGACATGCGTCGTCTGCGGCTTTTTACGTGCAAACTATTCGTTAGTTCACAAACACTTTAATTCTTTCTGAATTAATCTTCTCCCAAGATCTGGAACGTCAGAAGTCAAGCTAACCAGTTAACAGAGAACCAGATTTTAACTTACTAAGAGGCTACCAGACTCTTCATATAACAACTATGCTCTTGCCGAATACGCATGAGCAAGAAACAAAGTAAACTCATCTTCCGTTCTTGACGAATACAAGGCAAACAACTGAAAAATCAGCTTTTAATGTTTATTTACAACTTATCTAAAATAATGGGTAAGGCACAGAAGATAGTAAGGTGTTTCGGTAATGCTGAGCTTGTTCTACAAGAGGAAAGTTTCGAAGGCGCGGAAAACTTTGAAAAAACTTGGAGCCGTGGAAGTCAAAAAGAGTCTTGATCTCAAAGCGATAGGAGTTTCTGACAACAAAAGCGAGATTCAACTTAATCCCAATGATGAGGGTTTAAGCGCCCAGCTTTTGGCCTATGGATTTAGGGAGCCCATTAATTGTTATCTTCTTTCACAGTTCATAAAGAAAGAAAATTTTGATGTAATTATTGATGTAGGTTCCAATATCGGATATTTCCCAATTATCGAATTGGAAAGTGGAGCCAAAAAGGTTATAGTTATTGAGCCTGTCCCGGAAACCTTCAGGTTTTTGCATAAGAATGTTGAGCGGTATTCAAATGTGCGCGAGGTTAATGTGGCAGTTTCAGTTCATAACAGAGAAGAAACTCTGTTTATTGCCGCTCAAAAGAATCTCTCTACAATAATCCCGGATAAGGATTACTTGAAAGGGGCCAAAACGTCAATTGTGGATGAGGTGACAGTTCAAGCTCTAACTCTTCAAACAATCATAAACAAACTAGGCATTAACGGCCATAGAGCCCTTCTTAGAATGGATATTGAAGGCTACGAAGGGGTTGTAGGCTATAATCTTCCAGAGGAAATAAAGGCCATCTCTCTCGAGTTTCACAGACCAGTTATGGGTTACGAGGCTTCAATGAAACTTCTTAATCATTGGGAAGAATCCGGTTTTAAGGCTGTAACTTTAAGCCGGGACCTTGACGGTTTATCACCGTTTATAAAGAGATTTGGGTTACCCTCGGTTTTGAGGGTATACGAACTGATGGCTAAAAGGATATTTTTGAATCCGGATAGGAGCCTCATAAACGATATCTTTAGTTTAAACAAAGAAAGCCCTCACATATGCCTATTGCGAGAATGAGTTCGGCGGAAATCCGCGGGCATTCAAAAATTTTATTTCATTTTGCAAAAAATCAAATCCATAAAACAGTAGGATCACTAATTTTTCGAAAGCGAAAACAGTGAAGAATTACAGAAAAGCATGCTGATTAATTGAAGAGTTAAATGTTCTCTTCGTTTTCTAGTTGCCGAATTCTCTTGAGGAACCTGTTCATGGGCGAATCAAGTTTTACTTTTTGTTCTGCTTCATCCAGTTTGACGAAGTTATATTTTGCCAAGAATTTTGTGACATTCTCAACTTTGAAACTGTTTAGGCGAGTTTTCTCTTCTATATCCTTTAGATAATGCCATTTTCCGTTCTCCAGTAACTGGAGAATAGTTTCAGTTGGCATGTGAGCTGCTCCTTTGAAGGGTAGTTACGTAAGCGTGCAGGCGTTTAAGTGACTTATGAAGATGTGTTACAGAAAAAACATATAGAAAATTGAGACTGAAATACCATGTTTTGAGAAGTTGTTAACATTCTGATTTAGATGTTGATTTTTAGGCTTGTTTTTCTGTTTTTTCTTGGTTCTTGTAGTAGCTGAGCCCCGCGGTTACACCGGTGGATATGGCGAACCATATGATCATGGCTGTGATGTCTCCTTTAGTAACGATGTATGATAGGGCAATGGATGTGCCGTGGATGGCTGCTAGGATGGCGGAGAGTTTTGGTTTGAATTCTAGTCCCAGCTGTCTTTTTCCCCCTGTTTATTGTTTAGTGTCCCATAGCTCGAAGCCTGCTTTGATCAGGTTTTTTCGTACCTCTTCTGGTCTCACATACGAGGTTTCGGAGGTGGCGCTTATTTCGGCTAGTCTGATTAGGTCTTCGAGTTTGACGTCGGGTTTTTCTGTGCCCCAGTTTAGTCGGTAGTTTGCTTTTTTGGGGTCAAAGCCTGCTTGTTGGATGAGGGGAGTGAATATTTGTCGTTCGCAGGTTCGTTTTATGAAGCGTTGTAGTGCCATGACTTTTCTTTCTGCGATTTCTAGGGCTGCTTTGGCGGATGCTTCTGTGAAGCCGGGGGTGGTGAACAGTTTTGGTAGTGGGGTTTGTCCGCCTAGGTAGATTTGGTTTAGGATGTGGTCTATGTAGGCTTCGTAGCGGGCTCTTGGGTCAACAGAGACTGTTTTGATGTCTGCTTCTGCCTTGTTGTAGACGAATCTTGCGCCTGCTTTGGGTTTTGTTTTTATGAGTTTTTGGTATTCGGCGAGTTTTTCGTCGCTTGCTCCTGCGAATATCCATAGTTCGTCTGGTCCTGCATATTTTTCGAAGATTTCGGGCATGATTTTTTCTATGCGGGCTTTCATTTCCAAAAAGCTGAGTCGGGTTTCTCCGTTGAAGCAGAGTTCGCTGAGTAATACTTGGAGGACTCCTGTTCCGTATGCTGAGAAGTTGGTGGGGTTCCAGCGGAAGTGGATTATTTTTTCGGGTGTGAAGGCTGTTTTCACGTCCCCGTATGAATAATTGTAGCTTGTGACTGTGCCGTATTGGTTTCGTTTTATTGCTGTTGGGTTGTCGAATCCTGTTAGGGGGAGTATTTTGAGGTTTTGTAGGTGTTCGGGTTCTGTTTTTAGCCAGAAGCTGTTGCCTGAGGCTACGATTTCTCTGGCTGCTATTTGTAGTAGTTCGTCGAGGTTGACGGTTTCGTTGAAGTCGTCTACAGTTTGTTTTGCTTGTTTGGCTTTGGCGTATTGTTCGTTGATTGTTGTGTAGAATCCTGCGCCTACGGCTTGGTCGGCTAAAAAGTCTACGAAGGCTTTGCAGCTTGGGTCACTGCTATAGGCGGTTATTATGTCGTTGAAGGTGACTGTTCGGGTTTCTCCGTAGATTTGTCGCCATGCTGGCAGTAGTGCTCCGGTGTTTGGTTGTAGTTTTTCGTAGAGTTGTTTGAATTTTTTTACGACTGCACTCAAAGTTGTTACGTCCACGTTTTTTGTGGGTGATTTTTGGTCTTAAGTTAAAATGAGCGTCTATGCTGAGTGTTGTTTTGGTGCCAACGTTGTCTTAAATGAGTCTTTGAAGAGGGTTATGAGGTCTCTTCCTTTCTGTGTGAGTCGGTAATATTTTGGGGGGAGAAATTTTGCTTCTTCGATGTGGTCGATTTCTAGCAGGTCTGCTTTGATGCAGTATCTGAGGTAGCGGTAGATTTTTTTGGTGTCGAAGTGGAGGCTGCTGTGGTAGAGCTGGTAAACGTTTTTTGGGGTTTTTTTGAACATGTTAAGAAACTTTATGATTCCCATTAGATCGCAGAATTTGGAGCCTTTTTGTGGTCCACGTCGCATCAACATCACCACCTAAAATGAAGGGGGTTGCGGGGCTATCACGTTTTTTTACATGTTTGGTGTTTGTGGGGCTGCGGCAAAACGGTTATTCGGCAAGAAATGGGCTATAGGAGAACTGTTTCTTCGGGTAGATATATGAAGCAGGCAGGCAGGTTTATGTTAAAAACAGTGGCTGATAGGGCTTTTTGGGTGCTGTTTTGTCGGGGCATAAACTGCGTTTTTCTTGGGTAAGAACTGTTTTTGGGGGTTATTGTTGGTGGTTTTTGTGCCAGTCTTCGCATATGTTGCCTGTGCAGTGGTATTTGCTTTCTATTTCGATTGTTGAGTGTTCTATGTGGTGTTTTTGGAGTGTTTCTTTTATTGTTTGTTTGGTCTGTTCGGGTTGTTTTTTGAGTGTCTCATCATCTAATATTACATGTGCTGTGAAGACGTCTGTTTCTCCTTCCAGTGACCAGATGTGGATGTCGTGGATTCCCATTACTCCCTTGATTGCCTTGATGTCTTGTTTGACTGCTTCGAGGTTGATGTGCTTTGGCACTCCTTGGAGGAGAATGTTGATTGCTTCTCTGAGGCTTTTGGTTACGTTGTAGATGATGAATGCTGTTAAGCCGATGGTCATTATTGGGTCGAGGAGATAAAATTTCCAGAAGTAGATGATTACGCCTCCAACAAGAATACCTGCCCAGCCTAGCACGTCTTCTAGGAGGTGCCATGAGAGCACTTTTTCGTTTAGGCTTTCTCCCTTTTTTAGTAGAAAGAAGCCTGCGCCGTTGAATATGATGCCTATTACGGCTATGCCCACCATTCCGGTTGCGTTTACGGTTTCTGGGTTGAGGAGTCGGGGTATGGCTTGGAAGATGATTACGATTGAGCCTCCGATCAGGATGGAGGCGGAGAAGAGCGCAGAGAATAGGGAGAGCCTTTGGTACCCGAATGTTCGGCTGGTGTCAGGTGATCTGCGTGCTCCTCGTTCGAAGAGCCATGAGGCGAGTAATGCGATGCTGTCGCCGAAGTCATGTAATGCGTCGGAGAGGATTGCTAGGCTGTTGGTCCATAAGCCGCCAACAAGCTCTAAGACTGTGAAGGCGACATTCAAGAACGCAGCAAGCCGAACCCTCTCTTCCCGTTCAGGCATAACATAAAGTACGTTCCCAATTTGATAAAAAGCTATCCCGAACAAACAAAACAACCAAAACAAAGAAAGTAGGAAAGAAAAAAGGCTTATAGGCGTAAACGGGTTTGGGGGTTAAAATTTAACCTTTGAGTATTTTAAAAAAAGGGGGGAGTTGCGGGAAAAATTCGGGTGATGTCTCCATTAGAACAGTGAACAACCATTTCCCTAAGTGGTGGCGGCATCTCCGCATGTTCACCTTTTTTTATTATGTGATTAATTTTTATGAATTAACGATCATCAGTCTTTTTTTTAAAGGGGTAAACTCTCCAAGCATCAGGATTTTGGTATTTCACTTTTGGACCGTCATTATCAAATAACGTGTGTAGAAATGTTTGGAAAACTTCTTTTGAACGTCTTTTCTGTGAAATAATGACCCCATTTACTTTGCTCGTTGAAGTCATATCGTGGTTGCTTGCATCCGTGTAGATTTTCTGCTTCAATTTATTATCTGCTAGTTTTGCTATTATTGGATCCCATCTAACTTTCTTGATTTTTTTCATCATTCATCACCCATTTTTGGTGCGGATACTGAAACCTCTTGAAATCTTCTGAAAGGTGTTTATAGTTATCACTAAATCCTATGCTTTCTTTATGCTTTAGAAAAGATATAGCATTTATTTCGAGTAATGACATATTCTTAAAAACTGATATTCTTATGTTACGTACGAAATCAAATGATCTCATAATTTAAGAAATGGGCGATACGGGAGATGTGGAGACTTTTCCAATAACTGTTTGAACTCTTTGACATACGCTTTTTTCGTGAACATCACGCTTTTTTGCTTTCTCTTTCTGTACACCGGATCCCTATGTTTTTCGTCATATCTGACATACTCGAAACCAGTTTTAATCAGTTGATCTTTTCCTTTTTTGTTTGTGGTCTTTTCACTATGTAATATTCGTTTCTGAAAGCCTGATAATGGGCATATCTTCCTGTAGTGTCTAACCGTTTGTGTCCCAGTAAATATTTGACTTTCAGAATGTCTCCGCTTGTTTTGTAGTATGTTAAAGTCGTGGATTCTGTACTTGCTTCGCACAGTTGGGTATGGACCATAACCCCCTTCCGCCCTAAACTGCCTCGCTAATTCGCTCGGCACGGACGCGACACGTTCGCTGTTTTTGATGTTTAAATGAGGGTTGCAATGCGTGCGCTTACGAGTTCTCGCAGGAGTCTTGTATGCATTCATTACAGTTGTTCGCGTGCATTACGTCTTTTGGAAGAGTTTAAAGCGACACCCACACCCTGCAGGATCACAGAGCTCCAGTTTAGACTGGTAATCTTCCTGCGCCATTTCTCGGATCATCTCTTCATGGTATAGGCGTCGGGGGCATATGCATGGCTTTCCATCCTTTTTCAGAGCTATGCAGTGGGCTTGAAAACTGCAGACTTGAGGCTTCCAGATTATCACAATCTCGTCGTCTATTTGTTCGATTTCCACCCAGTCACCATAAAAGATCTTCTCAGTCCACTTGTCCTTGCACTCATTCATGTGCTTTCCGAAGAAATATCGGCTAGCTTCTATAGGTGTTAGTTTGCCTTCTGGAGGATCGCTAGCAACGAATCGCTCCACAGAGTACTTAATGCCCTTCCTCATTATGTTCTCAGCGGTCAATTCTCCCTTAGGAATGTCTGTATTCGCCGTGGCTATCCCGAGCAGGAAATCGCTCATCATGCCGTTAAGCATATCGCACCACATTTTAAGAAAGGCGATACGTTCTGCCTCTTTAGACTCATAGGTCTTCACGAATTTTCCATCTCCATAAAAATCGACACAAATACATTTGTTCGATTTCATTTAAGCCTTGTCAAGACCCTTGCAAGATGACCCAGAATAACTGCGTGCACATCAAGTTGCCATATCATGCCTAGTTTTAACGCTATACTTGGCAAGGATGTTTTAGGCGTTTTTTTAGGTGTTTCAACATAGTTTATTGTTACAATAATATATGCGCGCTATCTGTAGCCATAGCTATACCATAATGAGAAAATTCAGTTAAGATGAGAGTCATGTCAGTACTCACAAAACCAACTCTGGAATATTTGCTAATATAACTTCCGAAAACTCCAAGTTGGAGTGTGCGTGCGCTTGAGTTCTATGTGACTATTTCTGCTTCTGCGTTCATGGGGTCTGTCTTCGTGATCGTTACCTTTATGTGGTCTCCAGGCTTTGTGTCGTCAATTAAAATTAAGAAACCTTTGATTCTGGCTATGCCTGCCCCTTTGGGGGTCATTTCTGTTATATCCACTTCGTATTCCTTTCCTATCTCAACGGGGCATTTCCTAACGTATCTGCCACGT
>SOJY01000086.1 GCA_004376385.1 Candidatus Bathyarchaeum sp. | reverse complement strand
TTGCCGTCAACTAGAATAGCCTTGTATTTGTCACCCAAATCTTTAATTCTGTCCTCTATTGCTGCAACCAAAGAATTAAAGAATTTCAGCCGATTATAACAGCCTTTGTGTGGATTCAAACATTTCCAATCACTTTCTACTGCAAACAGAACTGAAGGAGGTCGATAAAAATCGCAACCTAGACAAGTAGGAAACTTCAGTGTTTTTGGTTCTGTCATATTCTTTTCAACCCTTTTTTAACCTGTCCTAAAGTGACCGTTTTAGCATACCCTACGTTTGTTTCATTTCCTCTAGAGCCACATAAAAACCAGCTATGCTCCAGACGAGAATAATCGAAGTAAGTATGATGCCTATAATATCATAGTTGGAAATTACGATTGGAAAAAGGATAAACATAGCGAATGCACCTCCCATAAAATAAAAGAAAGCTCTTACCGTGGTCGATATACCGCCTTTACCTAAAAAGTAACACTTTATTTTTTCCATTTTGTTTTTCATCCTTTTCAACACTCCATAAAATGAGGGCTTTTGCCTACCCTATTTGCTCTAAGTCCACCACTCATTTTTAATTCAACAACTTTAATAATGGTCTTCCACTATTAAAAGGTTTCCACTTTGATAGAACTGGAAAATAATGCTGTTTTCGGCTGGATATTTTCAGAAACAGTTTCTTTTCTATTGTACAATTTATATATAATCAGATAGAATTCAGTGTTTGGCGGGCGCTCCATATTGTTGGGTGATAGTTAAAGGCGGGGTCGATAAAATAATGGTGCTAAAAGGTGCTTTTGCAGCCCAACCCCCAAATATGTTTCTAGTTTACCATAGCCCTTTTTATGTTAGGTGCATAGATAGATTCCTTCTCTTGGTACCATTTGCCTTTTATTCAGTTTTCCACCACTGGTTATTGGACTTCCAATGCTTGGGTATGTTAAACTAGTAGATTTCTTAGATGAGAGAGATGCCAAAAAAAGACGATTGCTGTTATGGGATCGTAGAAGTAAATCACAAGAACAGCTCTAATATCCCCTTTTTTATGCTTGAACTGTTAACTTAACTCGTTGTCTATGTAGCTGGCTGCCTACCGCGTTAGGTAGTTTGATAACATAGTCTCTTCCAGACTTTACGATCTCCGCCGACATACTCAACACCTCCGCTATATCATCGTCGTTCTTAGGGGCCCAATCTCTAAACTTAACATATTTTTCTAGTTCGTCGAGTAGTCCTGGGTAAAGCTGAAGTTTCTGTTTTATACGCCATGCTCTATATTTCATTTCAATTCTTTTTGGTAGTGGGGGGAAGGGGTTGTCTTTGCAGAGCTCTTCCATGTAGTCTAGCCTTGCGATGTCTTGTAGAGGGTTCTTGAAGTTTTTGTGGTAACTGATTTTCTGTACTTCGTAGAGTCCACGTTGGACCACGATGATTTCGAATGTTACAAGCTTTCTTAATGGGCTGCTTATTGCGTTCATGTTAGGCGCGTTCATGATGAGACATGCCAATTCTGGTCGGTCTACTGATATAAAATTGGCTAGTTTTCTTATCGCTATTGGAACACCTTGAACCGCTGGCGCCGTGCTCTGCACATCATCCCAGACCGTAGCGTTCATTCTTTCTCGTCCAGGCTCAAGTTTTAATGCCACTTGGTACGCGTTATAATCCATAGCATTGTCGAGTACCCAGTCATACGATTTCATGTTGATGTCTTTGCATAGGTGCATTGACAGTGTTGTTTTTCCTAAACCAAAAGGCAAGTTGTGAGTTTTCACTTTGGCTTGTGTGTAGCTGGAAACTAGAATACAGAGAAGATAATCATTTGTTATGGCCTCGGCTAAGAAGTCAGCTAAGTCTCTTTCAATCCCCGGCATCTTTGTTTTCTGACTCCTCTCTCTTTTCTTTTTCGTAGACTGCTTCGCGGATTTTCATTTCTAGTTCTTTTAGTGTTGTTGTTTTTGTTGTTGGTCCCCACTTGGCTGCTGCAAAGTACCCTGCCACATGCAAAGAGGTCATAATCTTGTCGAGGATGCCCAAGAAGTCTTCGCGTGTTACCTTAGACATGCCTTTTAACATATTGTCCATTTTGGCTAATTCTGGAGCTAAAACTTTTTTGATTACTGGATCAAGAAAATAGAGGAAAAAATAGAGTTTTTTGGTGGCGCGGGTTGTCATGTCGGCCTTCATGGTTTCGTAAATTTCGGTGATGGCGCTTACAATAAAGAATGTGAATGGATGAAGGAACTGGTTCTGGTTTTTAGATCGATAGCTCATGTTTGTTAATTTCCTGTGTTCGTGTTGCGAATTTAGATTAGAGTAAAGGGGTCGCGCCTTTTCTGTTCCTTCTTCTTTCTCTTTTTCTTCTCTACACTTGAGATCGTGATCCTTTTTCCATCAACAATAATTGTGGTTCCTTTGATTCTGCTTGGTTCTC
>SOJY01000051.1 GCA_004376385.1 Candidatus Bathyarchaeum sp. | reverse complement strand
TATGAAAACCCGGATACCGTTGATTTAGTTGTGCTTTGAAAATAAACCCAATTTGATTTTATCTTGAACATATACAAAACTTAGATATTTTGATATAAGGCGTTAGATGTTCTATTTGTGGGGAATTTCCTTGAAGTTGGTTGAGGTTCTGGAGAAACTTTCGAACGCTAACGGAGTAACAGGAAGAGAAGACGACGTTCGAAACCTAATGAAAAATTACCTGAAACCCTATGTTGACGAAATTAGGGAAGACAAGCTTGGAAACCTGATTGCATTCAAGAAGGGAAAGAAGGATGCGCCTACCGTTATGATTGCAGCCCACATGGACGAAGTTGGGCTCATGATAAAGAACATAAAGAAAAAAGGGTTCCTGCAATTCACGAAGATTGGGGGAATCGACGACCGCATTCTCTTAGCACAACAAGTTATCGTTCACACTGACAAAGGTCCATTAACTGGAGTTATTGGCTCTAAACCAGTTCACATACAGAAGGAAGAAGAACGAAAAAAAGTCATTGAGGCTGATAGGCTCTTCATCGATATCGGAGCCAGAGACAAAGAAGAGGCGGAAAAGATGGGTGTTCAAGTCGGTGATGTTGTGAGTTTTGACACAAAATTTGCTCGAATAGGCAACGGTGTTGTTTTGGGGAAAGCTTTCGATGACCGTGTGGGATGCGCCGTAATGATTGAAACCCTGAAGAGACTACCGAAAGTTGATTGTAACGTTTACGCTGTTGGAACAATACAGGAGGAGGTTGGTCTGCGAGGAGCAACAATAGCCGCCTTTCAGATAGAACCGGATGTGGGTATCGCCTTGGATGCAAGCGTGGCTGGGGACATGCCTGGAGTGGGAGAAGGAGAAGCACCGGCGAAAATGGGGGAGGGTCCTGTGTTGACTGTGGCAGATGCGGGCTTGATTGCACATCCCAAAGTGTTAAGGTTGCTTATTGATTCGGCGAAGGAAAACAAGATTCCGTATCAGCTGGAGACGGGAATCAGAGGCGCCACGGATGCCGCTAGAATCGCGTTAAGCAGAGAGGGTGTTCCAAGTGGAGTAGTGTCCCTTCCAGCTCGTTATATTCACAGTCCAGTAGCGGTCCTGGACCTTGATGATGTGGAGAAAGCAGTCAAGCTTGCGGTCGCAGCTATAGAGAATGTTCCAAAATATTTTTGATTACAGTTTTTCTTTGAAAAAAGGAGTCCGAGATGAAGAAACGTTTTAGGTTCTTGGAGCACACCGCCGACGCGTATATCGAAGCGTATGGCGCCAGCTTAGAGGAGGCATTCGAAAACGCGGCAGCTGCAATGACGGATGTTATGACTGAACTGGAAAAGGTTGAAGCAAAGACCGAAGAAAGCTTCGTGGTGGAGGCACAAGATGAGCCTGCTCTTCTTTACAGTTGGCTTGAGGAACTTCTGCTCGAGTTTGAGTTGAAAGACAAACTTTACTCACGTTTTGAGGTTTCATGCATTGAAGAAACGTCTGAAGGGTTTAGGTTGCGTGCGAAAGCGTGGGGAGAAAAATATGACCCAGAAAGGCATCTGTCGAAGGTGGGAATAAAAGCGGCAACGTATCACCAGATGGAAATTTTGAAAGAACCAAAGTCTGTGACTTTGAGGTTTATTCTGGACATTTAACGTAAAAGCAGGTTTTGCAACCTTTTTCCATATTTTAGTTGCTTGCTTTAGCCGTTAATCGGGCACCTAACGTTTTCCCAAGACGTTGGAGTTCGCGCCAAACGTCTTCTTGGTTTTCAACTCTGACGCATTTGTCAACAGACGCCTTAGCATTTTTTCCATGTAAAAATTTTATGCTACTCATTTCGCAGTCGTCTCCATGACCACAAGTGAGGCATGGAACATTGCCTCTAAGTTTAACCTGTCCAAGAACTTCCATTCGATCCATACGCAGTTCAGTTGCCAGCATTCTGTTTACTTTGTCAACAGGCAAAGCGAATCGGCTAATTAATCTAGAAAGACCTGAGAATCGAAGAACAGGGTTGTCCAACAGTTTGGGATAAACTCCAGATACCACAGTGACAACTGGTTTGCCTCTGAGCAGATTGTTTACGTGACGCAAAGACCACAAACGTTCCAAGAAAGCCTTGGTGAAAGCATCAATGGAACTGTATGGACTGTAAGCGCCGATCACCAAAGCATCAGCATCTAACACTTTCTTGTAGAGCCAACCAAAGTCGTCTTCCTGTTTACAAACGTTATCTGATACGCATCGTTTGCACGCCATACATGGACGAATGTGAAGATCGCTTAACTTCACAAAATCGTGTTCAAGTCCACTCGCCTCCATTATCGCCTTTACTGCGCGGTCCGTGTTGCTGTTGGGAACTGGACTCCCAGAAACGCCTAAAATCTGTAATCCCACAAAAATTCACCCCTTCACTAAGAAGTTACTTTTTTCTTACTCATACAGTTTTTCATTAAG
>SOJY01000063.1 GCA_004376385.1 Candidatus Bathyarchaeum sp. | reverse complement strand
AAGGAGAATTATTCAGAGATTGTTTCGACTTCTATGTTCACTGGTATCTTTTCTTGGAAGATGAATACAACAGGACAGTTTGCTTCGGTTCTCCTCCAGATAGCGTCAAGTTTTTGTTTTCTCGCTTTCGCGGCTACTCTAACTTTCATGTTAACGCCAGTTATTATAGGCGAACCAGCGGGCTTTTCCGCTTCTGTCACGACCTCCATTTTGCTGATTTCCACGTTGCTCTGCTTGCAAACATCCGCAAATATTGTTACGGCGCAGTCCGCTAGAGACATGATGGCTAACTCCAGTGCTGATGGGCCTTTGTTGTCGCCCCCGCTCGCGGTTCCTAAATCTAATACTACGTTATGACCTCTTGAATTATCTGCGATTGAACGAACATTCTCTACCCATTTTGCAGTTGCTTTAATTTTTGCCATTTCTTCTCACCTTAATTTCTATTATTGTGCTCTCCAAATTTAATACCTGTTTACCTGTTAACAAGAGCCTTTGACTGCTGAAGGTTAGTCAACTTCGGTTTAAGATTGAGCTTAAAGAAGCTTGATTTACCTAATTTTTGCTTACAGAAACATTGTACTATACCAATGTTTTCCCAAATAATATATTGTCTTTTAACCGAGACCATAATGAGGCATGGTGTAGTTGTCTAAAAAAATTGTTTTCACAGAAAATGCTCCCAAGCCAGTAGGTCCCTACTCGCAGGCTGTAATCAGCGGCGATTTCGTTTTTGTCTCTGGTCAAATCCCTATTGACACGAAAACCTCAAAAGTTGTTGATGGAGGAATTGAGGCGCAAACAGTTCAGGTGCTAGAGAACCTAAAGAATATCCTCGAAAGCATAAACCTAACATTAAATGATGTCGTGAAAACCTCGGTGTTTCTTAGCAGTTTTAGCGATTTTCAATCTTTTAATCAGGTCTACAGCAAATACTTTGAGAAGAATCCGCCAGCACGAACTACAGTACAGGCAGGTCTAATGGCTGGAGTGCTTCTAGAAATCGATGCGATAGCCAAAAAATCAAGTTAAAACAAAGAAGGGAAAAGGGAGTTTATTCTCTTATTCTACGTGTACCCTGAAGAGGTCTATGTCCTGTGCCATGTCTTTTGTGCTCTTCAAGAATTCTCTGGTTGCCCGCTCTACGTCCTTGGATTGCGTTATGTATCGTCCGACAATGATGATGTCTGCCCCATTTGCCAACGCTTCAGGCGCTGTCTCCGGAGTTATGCCGCCTGCAACTGCTACCAAAAACTTCTTGCCTTGGAATGTCTGCCGCATCTCCTTGATTATATCCCAGCGTGTTTTGCCTGTTTTCTCCGCATCTATGGCACGATGTAGAATCGCAACATCAGGCAATCTTTTGAGTGACCGAAGTTTGCCGATGGGGTCGTCAACGTTCATCAAATCCATTATTGCGTAGATTCCTAGCCGTTTTGCTTCTTTGATGAATTTGTCGATAGTTTCTGGAGTTGCTAAACCAGCGACTACAACTGCGTCGGCTGTTTCCTCAAAGGCTAAGTCAACCTCCACTTTTCCGACATCCAACGTCTTCAGGTCAGCTACGATGAACATGTCTTTAGCCACCTTCCTCAAGTCACGGATGACGTTCACGCCGTACTTCTTCAGCAGAGGTGTACCAACCTCCAGTATGATTCTGTCGCTCTCCGGCAGCTCGTTTATGATTTTCTTGACTCTTTCCAAGTTGGGAACATCAAGGGCTACCTGCAGGTAGGGTGGTCTCCACAATCTAGGCACTTTGAAGCCCATTATCGGATGCTTCGCCCTGTCTTTATCATACATGATCTTCTTCAGTGAAGGATAATTCTCCAAAGCCCTCGACAACGCCAGTTTTGTTGCTCCATAATTATAATGATAAATGCTGCGATAATCCTTAGCCTGCGGATGAATAAAGACGCTGCAGATGATCACCCAATCATCAACCTTGTCCTCCGGAATAATCCCCTCTTCGACAGAGTCAGCAACCGCCTTTGCTACGGCTGCCTGAGCAGGACCAAAAATCTTTCCTATCTGCTCCATATTTTTCACAGTGACCTTTGGCACAAGAAGCGTATGCGGTTTGGGTGGAAGATTCGGACGTATAACTGCTAGAAGCGGAGTGTGACCGGCAGACAAGTTCGACAAACCGTTGGCAAAAGCTTGCCCAACAGGACCATCCTTGTCGCCAATCAGCAAATCTACATGGGCAACCTCTGTGCCTTCACCCATCAAAGCCTCGCCAATCAGATATGTGGTTTCTTTGCGCTTCGTGGCTTCTTCGAAAAGCAGTTCCCTCTCATCAACATCCGAAAAGTCAACATCAAATTCTCTCATCCACTGATACAAAGTGTCACGGTGAATCCCCATGACTTCGGCCGTACCCTTTATTGTCGGTTTCGTCGACCTGCTACCCCGAGATTTCCTTATTCTTCTTTCCTCTTTCTTGGCTGTAACCAGTAAATCGATGAATTCTTCTTTTGTTTCCGGTTTTCTACCGTCATATCCCGACACAATATCACCCTCAAAGAGAGGGTTTCGCCGACCGCCTATAAAAATGTGTCGGAATAAAGACTGGAACCTGTAATGAATCCGACATTTTTTTGAAACAACTCTTTTTCAGAAA
Organism: Candidatus Bathyarchaeum sp.; assembly: GCA_004376385.1. Lineage (GTDB taxonomy): Archaea > Thermoproteota > Bathyarchaeia > Bathyarchaeales > Bathyarchaeaceae > Bathyarchaeum. The sequence continues at coordinate 28,516 of SOJY01000063.1, read as the reverse complement.
GAATTTTTTCGACAGATTTCTGTTGGCTTTCCATCTATTGATCAAGAATTTGATAGTGGTTGATGATTAAGAACTTTCAAATCCATTTAGACAAATACGCTACAACATAAATGAATGTGACTGAAAAGCTAGAAGCATTGTGACCGTCTTGTTTATTTTGCTTCCGTTTGGACGCGCGTAGGATCGAACTTCAGTTTATCTGTTGCTGTTTTGCGTGTCTAGCTTCGTTTCATTTTGATCTGAGGTCTTTCTCTTCACGTCTTTTCTTTTCATCTACTGCTTGACGTATCCATTCTGAAGGCTTACCAACAGTCTTCAGGTACTTCAACTGATCCACGGTTAGGCGCACTCCATAGTGGAGTTTCCGTTTGCTCATGGTTACACCGCTTAGATCGATATTGAAAATAAAGAAAAGCTTTATGAACTCAAAATATTGACTTATGATACATCCATTTCTTAACAGGAAACTGTCAGCCGAAGCCCTTTGAAGTTACAAGCTGGTGCTGTGGTTTTTCGTGTGAAGAAATGTAAATAAGTGACGTAATGCTCAGAAACCAACAAAATGCCCTGAGGAACTGTTTGGGAGGAAAATGGGCGATGGAAGATGACTTCTTGAAGTTAGCTCTCGGGTTAATTAAATCCAGCGAAGACCATGAACGATACCGGGGAGAAGAGTGCATAAATCTGATTGCAAGTGAGGGACTCAAATCTCCGGCAGTGAACGAAATACTAAGCTTGTCACAGGACTTGGAATCCAGGTACGCCGAAGGAGAAAATGACCTTGCGGGCCACGTTAAAGCGAGGCACTATCAAGGTCAGAAATACATTACAAAAATCGAGAATTACGCAGCAGATTTGATGAAAAATCTGTTCGGATGTAACTGGGCTGACGTGCGGCTTGTCTCAGGTACCCACGCGAATCTTGCCACCTTCAAAGGCGTCTCTTTGGCAACAAAAAATAACCGGATGGTTGTTTTGCCACTTAGTGCTGGGGCTCATATCAGTCATGACTACTCTGGTCTTGCCGGTAGAGTATTGGGGTTGGAGACCATTAATCACGCTTACGATATAGACGAACTGAACATTGACTCAGAAAAGTCTGCTACAATAATCGACACAGCTAGACCGGGCATAGTGACTTTCGGAGGCAGCGTTTTCCCGTTTCCTCACCCCGTTAAGGAACTGGCAGAAGTTGCTAAGGAAACGGGTGCCTACGTTGTTTATGACGCAGCGCATGTCTTGGGCTTGATTGCCGGCGGAGAGTTTCAGGACCCCTTCGGAGAAGGCGTGGATTTCATAACTGCGTCAACTCACAAAACTTTTCCAGGACCTCAAGGCGGAGTTATCCTCGCGAATTGTGAAGACGAACGGATGAAGAAGGCAATCAAGAAGGTGCAGCATGCGGTATTCCCGTTGAGCGCCTCGAGCACTCATCTTGGACGGCTTCCTGCCTTGGGTTTAGCCGCATTGGAGCTGAAACTGTACGGTAAAGAGTTGGCTAAGCAGACAATTAAGAACGCTCAGACAGCGGGCAAGTACCTGTTCGAGAATGGCGTGAAGGTTTTGGGAAGAAAGAATGGTTTTACGCGTTCCCACCAGATTGCTGTTGATGTTCGAGATTATGGTGGCGGACAGAAGCTCGCGTTTAGTCTTGAGGATGCCCACATTGTTCTGAACAAGAATCTTTTGCCTTACGATAATCAGCACAACCATGGTGACCCGTCGGGTCTCAGGATAGGTTTTCAGGATGTGACTCGGAGAGGCTTCAAAGAAAATGACATAGAGCGCCTGTGTTCTTTGATCTTGGATGTCATGAAGGGCAAGAGGACCCGCGCCGAAGTACGAAAGGATGTCATCAAATTGAGGCAGAGCTTCAAGGACATCAAATACGGTTTCCAAAGTATCAACGAAGCAAAAGAACACCTCAGGAAATATGTTTAAGCATTCAAGCAGTATGGGCATAGGCGTACTTTGAAGTCGTCTTTTGCCTCCATTTTTTCTCTACGATAATTTTTTATATAAGAAGAGGGTTTTTCTTGTGTCAAGCAAAGGAAACTGGGCATATGAATAGCCACTCGACGACTTCAACGAGTAATTCTTCGATGTTCTATAGCTTTAGCTATTTCTTTTATAATTAAGCCCAGCTAGCTAAAAAAATTCGCATCTTAGCTTTCTGGGCTTCATGGAGGGTTTAGTTGTTATGAAACAAAATAAGGAAAAAAACCGCAAAAGAATCGTGGTTAAATTTGGAGGTTCAAGCCTCGCAGACCACGAACGGATATTGAGGGCAGTTACGGCAGTTGCTAAAGAAGCAAAGAAGGGTACCCAAATCGCCGTGATCGTTTCGGCTATGGGAAAAACCACGGATACACTCTTTCACGCAGCCAAAAACAGCTCTAATGGTAGGTTACATAAGAAAGATTTAGACGAGATTCTGGCCATGGGGGAACGAACCAGCATCAGAATCATCGCCGCCGCATTAAAAGCACAGGGAGTGAACTCCCGTTACGTGGACCCACACGACCCCGAATGGCCGATCATAACTGATGACTTGTTCTCAGATGCAAACCCAATTTTGGATACTTGCTACGAACGGGCTAAACAGAATGTGCTTCCCCTTGTTGAGGATGGCGTTATCCCTGTGATTGCGGGTTTCGTGGGCAGAACCAAAGACAATCGAGTAACCACATTGGGGAGGGGTGGAAGTGATACAACTGCCTTTATCTTAGCGAAGGCTTTAGAAGCGGATGAACTTATCCTAGTTACTGATGCTGAAGGAATCATGTCAGCCGACCCCAAGGTAATAGACAATCCTAAGCGTCTTCCAGAGATTGATGTGAGCACTTTGGTTGGATTAGCGGATTCGGGCACAAAATTCATTCACAGGAAAGCATTGCGATACAAGGATGCGTCAGTAAAAGTTAGGGTAATCAAGCACATTCACGGCGATCTAAACGCGGAGGGTACGTTGATCAAGGGAGCACTCTCAAGCGACTTGGATGTAGAACTTGCAAGTCCATCTCCTTCCCTGTCGATTACTGTTGTAGGCAAAGGGGTTTCAGAAAGTCCTCAGGTTATAAAAGAGCTTGCTGAAACAGTGAAGAACCACGCGGAACTGCTGGGATTATCCTTGAACTACGATTCAATGATTCTCTACGTTTCAGAGAACTCTAATTCCAAATTGCTTCTAGAGAAAGTGCATGAAGTAATCCTGAATCACGAGGAGACCTTGGCCATGTCTGTCAGGAAACAATTAGCATTCCTCAAAATCAAGGGCGTTGGCTTAGAACAGACGCCGGGTCTCACAGGAAGAATATCCGAGGCTTTGAGGGTAAACTGCATTAACATTTTTGGACTTATGACAATCACTTCCAGCATTCTTCTCTTCGTAAAATGGGACGAAAGAGAAAAAGCCCTAAATTTGGTTAGAAACGCATTACGAGATGACAGAAAATGTTGAAAGCAGCTGTTTTAGGAGCAACAGGCAATGTCGGTCAAATCTTTGTTCAACTGCTAGATGGGCACCCATGGTTCGAGGTTACAACTGTTGCAGCCTCAGAAAGAAGCAAAGGACGAACATACAATGAAGCGTCAAGGTGGCGGCAATCAACGCCCATTCCGGAAGCTGTTGCGCAGATGGAAGTCGTAGATATTGACTCGAGGGCAGTTAAGGATGTTGACATTGTTTTCTCGGCGTTACCTTCTGCTGTGGCTGGAAAGGTGGAAGAGGATTTCGCCTCTGCAGGATACGTTGTGGTTAGCAACGCATCTGCTCACAGAATGGACCCTGACGTTCCCATGCTGAATCCTGAAATAAACTGCAGCCACGTCAGCCTCATAGAGGAACAGCGCAGAAAAAGGAAGTGGGACGGCGCCATCGTAACAAACCCCAACTGCAGCACAACAGTCCTAACTTTGCCCCTGAAGCCGATCTTTGACGAGTTTGGCATCAACAGCCTCATAGTGTCTACGATGCAGGCGATCTCGGGCGCTGGATACCCAGGCGTAGCCTCCTTGGATATAGTGGATAATGTTATCCCCTTCATCGGAGGAGAAGAGAACAAGATGGAAACTGAAACCCAGAAGATTTTGGGCACTGCTTCAAAACCAGCAGATTTTAAGGTTTCATCCAGTTGCCACAGAGTTTCAACGATTGATGGTCACATGGAAGCCGTCTTCGTAGAGACAAAGAAGAAGGCGGAACCCAATGCTGTAGCTGAGGCTATGGAAAACTTTGTTGGGGAACCCCAAAAGCTAAAGCTTCCTTCAGCCCCAGAAAAACCAGTTATTGTTACATGGGAGAAGGATCGTCCACAAACTAGATTGGACAGAATGGAGGGCAAGGGCATGAGCACCGTAGTTGGTAGAATCCGAAAGGACCCCGTGTTAGGTGGGGTGAAATTTATTGCTTTGGGGCACAATACCATACGGGGAGCTGCTGGATGCGGCATCCTTAACGCAGAATACTTGAAAGTAAAGAAGTTCATCTAAAGGAGAGAAAACCTTTGGAATCAGGTAAAAAAAGACGGCTAAGAAGAATCTTCCGAAGCGACAACAGGACAGTAATTGTTCCCATGGATCACGGCGTAACAATCGGTCCAGTTAAGGGACTAGTGAACATGCAGAGCATCGTTGACAAGTTGTTGCTGGGTGGCGTTGACGCGGTTGTCATCAACAGGGGCATAGCAAAAAATGTTGACACAGGAAACGCGGGATTAATTGTTCACTTGTCCGGAATTACCGTACATTGTCCTGACCCAAACAATAAGGTGCAAATCTGCTCTGTAGACGATGCTGTCCGATTGGGGGCTGATGCTGTTTCAGTTCACATTAATGTGGGCGCTAAACAGGAAGCACAGATGCTCTCAATGTTGGGTAAGGTAGCCTGCGAATGCGACGATTACGGCATGCCATTGCTGGCTATGATGTATCCCCGAGGACCAAACATCAGGGATTCACATGCAGTGGATGTGGTGGCTCATGCAGCCCGTTTAGGCGCAGAGTTAGGAGCGGACATTATAAAAACAAACTACACCGGCGATGTTGAATCATTCAAAGATGTTGTCAGCAGTTGCCATGTTCCAGTCATTATTGCTGGTGGACCAAAAGTAGAGACCACTAGGGATGTCTTGCAGATGGTAAAGGATTCCATAACTGCTGGAGGGGCAGGGCTCTCGATTGGCAGAAACGTGTTTCAACACGAAGACCCAACAAAGATAGTCAAGGCTCTCTCAGCCATTGTCCACAAAGCGGTATCAGTCGACAAAGCCATAGAGATTCTTGGTGAATCCAAATGAAACAACTTTGGATCGAACTAGACACATCCCTTCCCGAAAACCAGAAAACTAAACTGCTCAAGTCTGCGGCTCAGACCTGCGATGCCGTGCTGGTTGATACAAAGGACATAGAGATAGCCAAAAATTCTGGAATTAAAACTGCCTCAACATCAGAAGAAGCAGACATCACTGTTCTTTCCATATTCGACTCTGAGAAACTTAAGGAGTTGAAGGCTAAGGGCAGACTTGTCGCTGTGAAAATAGTCATTGAAGGAAAACAGGATGAAAAGACTGCCATAGCAGCGGCTGAGCTTTCATGCGATTACGTTATTGTTGGCACTCCTGACTGGAAAATTATTCCCTTAGAGAACCTAATCGCCAAGACCCGAGGAAAAACCAAGTTGCTCGCAGAAGTCTCCAGCACAAAAGAGGCGAAGGTTGCCTTGGAAACGTTGGAGCTAGGATCAGACGGAGTAGTCCTGAAGACAGCTAGCCTTGAAGAACTCAAGGAAACAGCAGAGTGTGCAAAGAAGGAGTCTCTTGCGCTTGAGTTGGTTGCTGTTGAGGTTGTTGAGTTGAAGGAGATTGGAACCGGCGCCCGAGCCTGCATCGACACGTGTGACCTTATGAAGCCGGGAGAGGGCATTCTTTTGGGTTGCCAGTCTTCTGGGCTGTTTCTGGTTCAGGCTGAGGTTCATGAAAGCCCATACGTGGAAACACGCCCCTTCAGAGTAAACGCTGGGCCGCTCTCACTGTACGCCCTAACTTCCCCAACTAGAACTAGATACTTGTCGGAGTTGAAATCTGGGGAAGAAGTTCTTGTGGTGGATAGAGAAGGAAATGTCCGGTTGACTAATGTTGCGCGGGCGAAGATTGAATGGCGTCCCATGCTGCTCATTGAGGCGGAATACAACGGCAAAACGTTGAAGTTGATTTCCCAGAACGCCGAAACCATACGGGTTGTGACCCCAGAGGGCTCCAAGGCAGTAACGGACTTGGAGAAGGGCGACAAGATTCTGGCTCGCGTGGAAGAGGGCGGCAGGCACTTCGGAACATTGGTGAAAGAAGAAGCCGTGATCGAGTGTTGACAATCAAAGTCTGCGTCGCAATTCCTCCCAAAACCGTTGATGAAGCATTTTGTTTAATAGAGCAGGCTGAGACTCAACACGCAGACCTCATTGAAGTAAGACTTGACAGCCTCAACAAACATGACCGCATCGCAGACATTCCATCATGCAGCAAAACGCCTTTGATAGCCACAAACAAATCAATCGTGTGTAACGGCAATTTTTCTGGAAGCGAAACTGAACGCCAAAAAATTTTGATGGATGCCGCGAGAAACGGCTTTGAATACGTGGACGTAGACTTAGGTACGCCCAAGCAAATTGAATTAATTCGTAATCTGCACGAAGCGGGAGCAAACGTCATAGTTTCGTTCCATGATTTTGAACAGACCCCTACGTTATCGCAACTTGGCAAGGTTCTCGATGAAGAAGTTGCTTTGGGAGCTGATGTCTGCAAGATTATAACCACAGCCAGAAGTGTGGAAGACAACCTGATTACATTAAATTTTGTTTCAGAGGCTTCCAAGAAAGCCAAGCTGGTCTGTTTTGCTATGGGCGAACTCGGTAAGCATTCTAGGTTGGTGTCTCCTGTTTTCGGTGCTTTCTTTACTTTTGCTTCTCTTGACGAAAAAAGAAAAACGGCAAAAGGACAATTAACCATACAAGAAATGAAGCGTGCATACGAGGCTCTGGGGCTAAAATAAAATGGGAATCTCTGGGAAAACTAGGGTTTGCGCCATCATCGGCGACCCAGTAGAGCACTCTCTAAGTCCCGTAATGCATAACGCCGCCTTCAAAGAGTTGGGATTAAACCTTGTTTACGTGGCTTTCACAGTAACAACAAAAGAGTTGAAGGACGCCATTCTGGGCGCAAGACGTCTGGGTCTTCGAGGATTGAACGTGACCATGCCCCACAAAAACGCTGTCATGAACTACCTGGATGAGGTGGACGCGACGGCAAAGGCTATCGGTGCAGTGAACACGATCCTCAGCAACCAAGGAAAGCTGATTGGATACAACACAGACGGTAATGGCGCCATGATTGCCCTGCAAGAAAACGGCGTGTATCCAGAAGAAAAAAAGCTGGTTCTTCTCGGAGCTGGAGGCGCAGCAAAAGCCATAGCCTATCATGCAGCCCAAGATGTGGCTGAGCTTGTTATCCTTAACAGAACCCCAGAGAAAGCAAAAAAATTAGCTGACGTGCTACGCAAGAGTTTTGGCAACAAAGTGAAAGGCGGAACGCTCTCGTCTACGGTTCTGAAGGATGAACTGGAAACCGCGGATATTCTGGTTAACGCCACCTCTGTGGGTATGCATCCTGACGTTAACAGTAGCCCTGTTCCGTCGAGTTTGCTGAGGATTGATTTGTGCGTGATGGATATAATCTATAATCCATTAGAAACACGGCTTATAGCGGACGCAAAATCTGTAGGCTCCAAGGTTGTGTCGGGTCTTGAGATGCTTATTTATCAGGGAGCTGTTGCCTTCGAAATCTGGACTAACTGTCCTGCTCCTGTTGAAGTGATGAGGAATGCAGCATTGAACGAACTTGAGAAACAGGGTGTCCGCCATTGACTGGAAGAGCTGAGGCAATAGCTCACGGCGCAGCTACGATAATTAATGCGATAGCAACGGGCAAGGGAGCAGCCGTAGGCGTGGACCTGTGGACAAAAGCTGCCGTAGCCCTCACAAACGAAGCGGGACATGTGGACGTTACTATTCGTTCTGACTCTTCAGAGAACCCTGCTTTGGCACAAAAAACCGTTGGGCGTATCCTCAAACATTTCGGTTTAGAACAGGAGTTTGGCGCCAAAGTCGAAACAACATCAAACATTCCAGTAGCAAGGGGACTAAAGAGCAGCAGCGCAGCAGCAAATGCCATCGCCTTGGCAACCACAGCCGCCATAGAACGTAACTTAGATGACGTTACAGTGGTGAAGCTGGGCGTTGACGGCGCATTAGACGCTAAGGTCACTATAACTGGAGCCTTCGACGATGCCTGCGCCTCGTATTTTGGCGGAGTCGTAATCACCGACAACATGGAACGACGAATCATTAAGCGCTTTGAGCTAACTGAAGCTCCCGCTGTTCTGTTTTATGTTCCAGCAGAAAAAACCTATACTGCATGCTCAGACGTGAAGCGAATGAAAAGCATGGCTTCCGCCGTCAAGATTGCCTACAAGGAAGCGTTGAATGGTAACTACTGGGCAGCCCTAACCTTGAACGGTTTAATCTACTCTTCAGCACTAGGTTATGATTCATCCTCTGCAGTAGATGCCCTCACAGCAGGAGCAATTGCCGCTGGATTGTCTGGAACTGGACCCGCTGTTTCTGCTATCGTTTCTGAAGAAAATGTAGACCTTGTGAAGGAGGTTTGGCGGAAGCGTGAGGGAGAAATCTTGGAGGCTCGGATTAATCTGGAGAAAGCTAGGGTGGTATGCTGAAAAATGGATGTTACAGTCGAGAACACAGATCATCTGGATGGTGTGGTCTCGGCTCCTCCATCAAAAGCTTACACTCACCGGATGCTCATAGCCGCATCATTGTCAAATGGAGCCTCAAAAATCTTCAATCCACTCATCTCGGATGACACCCAAGCAACCCTAGAGGCAGTAAAATCCCTTGGGGCAGAAACAGAATTACATGAAAATTATTGGACAATCCATGGACAAGAAACACTCAAGACTCCTGATCATCCGATAGATTGCAGAGAGTCTGGGTCAACACTGCGTTTCATGATTCCAGTTGCAGCCCTTGCACCCGGACATTCAACATTCCTTTTTGGGGCATCCTTTGAACGAAGACCTGTGGCGCCCCTTCTTGAAAGCCTCAAGGAACTGGGAGTCGAATCTACTATTCAAAGAAACAATTCATCTGTTATGGTTCGTGGAGGGGGAATCCGTGGAGGAAAAACTTCGATAAGGGGAGACATAAGCTCCCAATTCATTTCTGGATTACTGTTTGCTTGTCCAAAGGCAAACGAAGACACGGAAATTGCTGTAACAACTAAGCTGGAGTCTAAGGGCTACGTTGAGATGACCTTTGAAGTATTGGTTGAGCATGGACTTGAAGGTGCTGTAAACCCTGAGCTTTCGTGCCTGTGGATTCCCTCAAATCAAAGTTATAGACCATGTGATCATACTGTTCCTGGAGATTTTTCGTCTGCAGCTTTCCTTTTGGCAGCCGCGGCGGTTACTTCATCACGGGTAACAGTGAAGAATCTTGAGTATCAAACGGCTCAGGGCGACAGGGCGATAGTAAGTATCCTTGAGGAGATGGGTGCAGCAGTGAAGATAAGAGACAATTCTGTAGATGTTGAAGGGGGCCAGCTTGTTGGGGTTGATATCGACGCGAAGGATATTCCAGATTTGGTTCCTGTCTGTGCTGTTCTTGCGTGTTACGCTGAGGGACGTTCGGAGATATATAATGCGAAGCGGCTTAGATACAAGGAATCAGATAGACTAGATTCGATAAGCACAGAACTGAAGAAGATGGGGGCAGACATCGTCGTGAACGAGGACGGCTTAACCATAAACGGTTCATCTGGATTGCATGGGGCGACTATTGATCCCCACAATGACCATCGGATCGCCATGGCTTGTGCCGTAGCGGCTCTTGGAGCCGTGGGCGAAACGAAAATTCAAAATGTTGAATGCATAAATAAGTCGTATCCGCAGTTCTTCAGTGATCTGCGTGTGTTAGGAGCGAATGTCGTTGGGATCTAATTCGATAGGAAAAGAATTCGTTGTAACCTGCTTCGGCGAAAGCCACGGCAGATGCGTCGGAGTAGTCATAGATGGGTGTCCAGCGGGACTTCCTTTAAACGAAGAGGATATCCAGAAAGAACTTGACAAACGGTTACCCAAAAAAGAGGAGATTGTTTCTGCCAGAAGAGAAGAAGACGCTGTTGAGATTCTGTCGGGCATCTATGAGGGATTTACAACTGGTGCTCCAATCTGCGTTTTGGTGTGGAACAAGGAAGTTATTTCTGACGATTACGATGCAATAAGGCATACTCCTAGACCCGGACACGCAGACTATCCCGCCAGAATCAAGTATTTAGGATTTAATGATCATCGGGGTGGAGGAAGATTCTCGGGCAGAATCACAGTTGCTTTTGTTATGGCTGGTGCTATAGCCAAGAAACTGCTGGAGCTTGCCGGCATCGAAGTTCTAGCATACGCCACTGAGATTGGAGGCGTCAAAATGCGGTCAACACAGTCTCTTGAGGACATTAGGGAGAAGACTTATGGAAGCTCGGTGAGGTGCCCAGACCCAAAGGTTGCTGTTGAGATGGAGGAAACGATTTTGAAGGCTAAGAAGATGGGTGACAGCGTGGGTGGAGTTGTTGAGTGTGTAGCATCCAATGTTTTGGCGGGGGTCGGTGAACCCATCTTTGATTCGTTGGATGCAGAACTTGCAAAGATGCTTTTTGATATTCCCGCTGTTAAAGGTGTTGAGTTTGGCGTTGGATTTGAGGCTGCACGGCTGAAGGGGTCAGAGAATAATGATTCATATGTGATACGGGATGGAGAAATCGAGGCTGTAACCAATAATGCTGGCGGTGTCTTGGGTGGTTTATCGTCTGGGATGCCCATTGTGGTTAGGGTGGCTGTGAAGCCGACTCCATCTATTTCGAAGGAGCAAAAGACCGTGGACATGTTGAATATGGCAGATACAACGATTCATGTTAAGGGCAGGCATGATTCGTGTATTGTGCCGAAGGCTGTTCCTGTTGTTGAGGCTTCTGTTGCCATGGTTTTGGTTGATCAGCTGCTTCGGGCAGGTTTGATACCTAAGGTGTTGGGAGTTGAGGCTGTTGGAGAATATAGTGACGTTACGGAAGAAGATTGACGCGATTGATGAGAAGCTTGTCCTTTTGTTGAAGGATCGGATGTACCTCTGCAAATGTATCGGGGCTATCAAAGGAAAAAATGGGTTAGCTGTCAAGGATCATCACAGAGAAGATGAAGTTTACTTGCATGCCATGGCGAAGGCTTTGGAGTCTGGTCTTGATCCCCAAAAAGTTGAAGCAATCTTCAAAGACATAATTGCTTTGGGCGTCTTTGTTCAAGGTGCTGAATGAGAAGACTTAAAGCAGTATTACACAATTCTTGATGAGAAAAACAGTCAGTTCTATGTTCCCTTGGGAGTTAAGGAAGATGCTGTATGAAATAAGCGAAAAAGCGATACAACTTGAGAATCAAGGAAAAGAGATGATCAAGTTTAATCTGGGAGACCCAGACCTGCCAACACCGCCTGAAATAGTTGAAGCAGCGTACGAAGCTATGAAGCAGGGAAAGACGAAGTATTCTTCTGCTGCTGGCGAGAAGAAGCTGCGAGAAGAGTTGGCTAGGATTCATGGCGTGTCTGTGGATAATGTGGTTGTGACCACTGGTTCGAAGTGGGCGATCTTTTCTTTGTTGTTTCTGTTGTTGAAGCGGGGAGAGAACGTTGTTGTTCCGTCTCCTCATTGGACCAGTTACGAGTTAGCCGCGAAGAAGATTGGGGCTGAAATACGGTTTTTGAGGAGAGACCTTGAGTCTGACTGGAAGGTTGACGCTGAAAAACTTGAAGCTTTGATTGATGACAAGACGCGGCTGATAATACTGAATAGCCCTAATAATCCAACGAGCAAGGTTATTGATGACAAAACTTTCAGTGAGATTGTTCAGATAGCAAAAAGCAAGGGAGTAACGGTTCTGTCGGATGAGGTTTACTCGGACATCAGCTTCGTTAAAGCTAAATCTATCCTCGATTTTGGGGCAGACAATATTCTGGTGACTGGTTTTTCGAAATCGTTCTTGATGACGGGCTGGAGAATCGGATACGTTGTTGTTGAAAAGGAATTGGCTACGCGGATGATCAAGCTAAACCAGATAACCACAACATGTGTTCCAGCGTTTATCCAGTACGGCGCTTTGAAGGGTTTGGAGTCTAGAAAAAAGATTGCAGATGATATCCGGAGGCAGTTTAAGGTGAGAGCAGATGCGGCGTACTCTGTTCTTTCGAAGTCGAAGATGCGGTTTTCTCGTCCTGATGCACCGTTTTATCTGTTTCCTAAGGTTGATGGCTTAGATTCAGAACGTTTCGCCTTGGACCTTCTGGACAAGGGGGTTGCTGTGGCTCCCGGAACCGCCTTCGGGGATTACCGTGAATACGTTAGGATAGCCTTAACTGTGAACGAGGAGAAGATTAGAGAGGGCTTGGAGAAGCTCTGTGAGGCTCTACCTTGAGAGTAGCGATTATTGGCGCTGGAAAGATGGGTCAATGGTTCACAAAGTTATTCCGTGAAGAAGGCTTTTCTGTAGTTGTTTCTAGCCGAACCCGAAGCAAGGCAGAGGCGTTAAGGGCTGAGTTTGGGGTTGATGTAGCCCGCAGCAACGTGGAGGCTGTTGATAATGCTGACTGGATTTTGTTGTGTGTATCTCTTGACAGCTTAGATGCTGTTTTGAGGGAGATTGGTTCTCATGTGCGCCCAGATCAGGTTGTCATGGACATCGGCTCTATCAAAGAGATTCCCGTGAATCTGCTACACAAGCATGTGGAGCATGGTGTTACGTTGGGGACGCATCCTGTTTTTGGTCCCGGCGCAAGAAGTCTTGAGGGACAGAATTTTGTTCTTACTCCCGTAGGCGATGAGGAGAAACGGTTTGCTGGCGAGTTCAGGGGCTGGCTGGAGAAGTGTGGAGCCGTGGTGTCTGTTTTGTCGCCTAGAAAACATGATGAGTTGATGTCTTTGGTTTTGGGTTTTCCTCATTTTGTGGGTTTGGTTGCCGGCGACACTCTAATGAATAATCCTAACTTTGTTGATGCGAAAGCGGTGGGTGGAGCCACGTATAAGTTGTTGTTGACTTTGGCGGAGGCTGTTTCTTCTGAGGAGCCTGTTTTCTATTCGAATCTTCACATGAGCTTGCCTGAGATGGAGAAGATTGAGGGCTTGTTTTTGAGTAAGGTTGAAGAGTGGCTCAGGATGGTGAAGAGTAAGGATTGTGCTGGTTTCAGCCGTAAGATGGGGCAGGTTAAGAAGCGGTTGCGTGAATTAGACCCTGAGTATGAACGTGCTTATCGGGCTATGTATCGGCTTTTGGATGATTCCTAGAGTTTGAAGTTGGGTTTTTTGGCTGCCTTGTAGGAGCCCAAGATTTTTACAAAGATTGTTTTGTCTTTGATGCTTTCTAGGGCTTCTTGGCATTTTGTTTCGGTTCTGTGCCCCTCAAAATCTAGATAGAAGTGGTACTCCCATGGAGTCTGCTTGGTGGGTCTAGACTCTATCTTGCTTAGGTTTATGTTTCTGTCAGCAAACTCTCCCAATATCTTGTATAATGCCCCGGGAATCGATTTGGTTGCAAAAATTATGGATGTTTTGTCTTCTCCAGAATAGGACGAGTCCTGCTTGTCTAGGACAAAGAATCTGGTGGAGTTGTTTTTGATGTCCTCTATCTCTTTTGCGAGTATGGTCATGTCGTAGATTTGGGCGGCTCTTTCGCTGGCTATTGCTGCGGCGTCCATCATGTTTTCTTCTTTAATCATCTTTACGCTGCCTGCAGTATCAAAAGTAGAGATTGCCTTGAGCTTATGCTGTTCTAGAAATTTTCTACATTGTGCTAAGGCTTGGGGATGGCTATAGACGTTTTTGATCGAGTCTATGCTGGTTCCTTTGTGGGCTATGAGGCAGTGACTGATTCTGATGATTATTTCGCCGCAGACTTTCAGATCATATTCTAGGAAGAGGTCGTAGGTGCGGTTTACGCTGCCCTCGATAGAGTTTTCGATGGGAACAACCCCATAATCTACGTCTCCAGTTTTGACACTTTCGAAGACATCACCAAAGCTTTTGCAGGGCTTCACCTCAGCAGACTGACCAAAAAAACTGTAAACTGCACTCTCACTATAAGCGCCAAGTTCTCCCTGAAAAGCAACCCGCAACACAAACACACCATTCCATTCTAATATCTGACATGAAAGCCAAAATAAAACACTTTACCACAAAAACTGGCAAGGTTTCCAGCAAATTACGATGTTTTCCAAAGTGTTGAACAGGAAAATTTGAACAGTAGTTTGTGGTTTGTGCGATAGTAATAAATGTTTTTTTGTTGTTGTCTATGGTGGGTGTTGTTGGTGTTTCGGTTGGATGATAAGGACAGGAGAATCTTGAATTTGCTTCAGGAGAATTCAAGAACTTCTTACACGCATATAGCCAACGAGTTGGGAATCAGCGAGGCTACAGTAAGATACCGCGTCAAAAACTTAATCGACAATGGCATCATCAACAAATTCACGGTGTTGCTTAATCCCAAAAAGATCGGATACTCTACAACAGGCATACTGATGGTCAAGATAGCTCCTGACCACTTCGAAAAAACGTCCGAGCAAATAAGCGACTTAACCGAAGCCTATCACGTTTTCCAGAACACCGGCGAATACAACATCGTGGCAGTGGTTCATGCGCACGATCTGGAGCACCTAAGCGACCTCAGAAAAAGAGTCGAAATGATGCCGGGAGTCAGGGAAGTGTCGCTTTCTGCAGCCACGCGTCTCATAAAGATCAAAACCTCATTCGACCTATAGATTACCCCTTTTTTCACGAATTTCGCAAATATTTCAGGTTTTTTCCGCGTAAAGAGCAAATATTTTAATACTGTTACCGTCATTCCTTCTGGATATGCAACAAGAACCCGAAACAACCAAAGAAACAAAAACCAGCCAAAAAATTGGTCGCGCACTCTTCTTTGTCGCCGGCACCGTTTTTCTTGTACTTGGGGCTATCTTTATAGTATTACCTCTTTTGCCAACCACACCTCTATTGTTGCTTGCCTTAGCTTGCTACTGCAGAAGCTCAGAACGGATGACCCACTGGATGCTAAACAACAAGTATTTCGGAAAATACATCCGAAACTACAAAGAAGGTAAAGGCATCCCACTGAAAACAAAACTATTCGCAATAACAACCTTATGGATAACAATAAGCATCTCTGCCATTCTCATACTAAACATATGGATAGCTCTGATTCTATTCGCAGTCGCAACTGCAGTAACAATACACCTAATCAGACTGCCAACATACCGCCACTAAACACAAACCAACTTTGTGAAGAGCAAAAAATCTGTTATTGCTCACTTGTTTGTTTTCTTGGTCTGTTGCCTTTTTACGAAGTCAGGCAACTTTGTTAACACTTTTTTTAGTACCTCTATGCTATCCAAGTATTCTTGGATGTCAATATGCTCGTTGGGTGTGTGGTCTAGCCGTGAGTCTCCTGGTCCATATGTAACCACCGGAATCTTCAATACATTACCAAGAACATTCATGTCGCCCGTTCCCGTCTTCCGCGAAAAAGAAGCATAATTCAGTGTCGTCTTTCTTATGCCCCAAGCCAAAGCACGGACAATAACTGATCTGCGGTCAGCTTCATAGGCTTTAGCAACATCCACCATATCCACACTAACCGTAACCTTCGGGTTAGTTGCCTTGTACCTGTCAATCTTTCGTTTCACCTCATCAAACACTTGCTCGGGAGTAAGCTGAGGCGGAATACGCAACTGAACAAGAATCTCACAATGAGACGGAATAAACGAAGCAGAACTGTTGCCGCCCTTAATCCCAGTCAAACATGAAGTAATCGAGTAGAAGCGGCTCTTCAGCTTCTCTTCACGCAAATGGAGCTTACGAATCTGCCTCCAAAACTCCATAGCCTTCTCAATCGCGTTGTCAAACAGCCAAGGAGCAGCAGAATGACCCGAAGGCGTCTCAACAGTAAGCTTCACAGTTAAAATACCCTTATAACCGAAAACAATCTTCTCCAAGCCGCTCGGCTCACCAAAAATGGCGTAATCAGGCTGAATTCCTTCCTCAACAAAATGCTGAATCCCTGTTCCTCCCTTCTCCTCATCAACCACTCCAACAACAAGAATCTTACCCGGAAAACCGCCATTCACAAACTTGGAAGCAGCAACAATCATAGCAGCCAAAGGACCCTTCGCATCCACCGAGCCCCTACCATACAATTGTCCATCCTCAACACGGACAGGAATCTCTCCTTCAACAGTGTCCATGTGTCCACACAACAAAATAACAGGAGAGCCCTCACCAACTTCACCTATCACATTTCCAACTTTGTCCATGTGAACACGAAAACCAAGCTTCGTCATCTCATCAACCAAGAACAAGGAAATCTCCTCTTCCTTGCCTGACGGACTGTAAATCTTTACAATACGCGTCAACAGATCAACTGCGTAGTCGCTCATTTGTTCTCCTTCTCCATAGCCGCATCCAGAGCCTTAACTACCTTGTCGATCTGCTCCTTCTCGATAACCAGCGGCGGCAGAAACCTTACAACATTCCTTCCAGCATCCAAAACAAGAACGCCTTGCTCCATGCAATCAAGCAGTATATTGTAAACGTCAAACCGCATCTCCACCCCAAGCATGAGACCCAAACCGCGAACCTCCCTGACAATCCTATGCTTCTCAGCTAAAGCTTCTAGCTTGCCCTTGAAGTAATTTCCATTGGTCGCCGCCCGCTCGGGAAGTTTCTCTTCGATTAGCACATCTATTGCAGCACTCGCCGCAGCACAAACCAAAGGATTACCACTAAACGTGCTAGAATGCTCTCCACGCTTGAAAGCCGCCATAACATCTTCCCTCGCAAACGTTGCTCCCATAGGCAAACCGCCAGCAACAGACTTCGCAAGACACATAATGTCAGGAACCACATTCCAGTGTTCACAGGCGAAAACTTTTCCTGTGCGACCAAAACCAGTCTGCACCTCATCAAAGATTAGCAGAACATCTTTCTCGTCACAGATTTCCCGCAGTCCAGGAAGAAAATCATCCGAATTAACTCTGACTCCGCTCTCTCCACGAATAGGTTCCACAAGAACCGCAGCCGTCTTATCCGTAATCGCCTCTTTCACCTTTTCAAGATTGTTTGGAGGAACATGCTTGAAGCCCGGAACCAAAGGCATGAAAGGAGCCCGATACTTCTTTTTCCAAGTTGCAGAAAGGGCACCCATTGTCTTACCGTGAAACGCCCCCACCATGGCAATCATCTCATGTTTACCCGAATATTTCCTAGCCAACTTGATGGCGCACTCAACTGATTCAGCGCCGCTGTTAGAAAGAAAAACCCTGTCCAATCCCTTAGGAGCTATACCGATAAGCTTCTCTAGAAGCTCTGATCGGGCATCGTTATAGAATGATGCGTGACATGCAATGAGCGTTTCCACTTGCCTCTGCACCGCCTCCACAACTCTTGGGTGACAGTGACCAACAACAGCGACTCCGTAGCTGCCTGTGCAGTCTATATACTCTTTGCCGTTGATGTCCCAAACTAGGGCTCCCTTGCCCCGTGTGATAACAAGGCCTCGTTTAGCGAAGGTGTTTGCCATAATTTTTTCTTCAAGTTCAACTATCTGTTTTTCATTCACGGCTTATCACCGTACCACCTACATGTTTTAGAGCCGAAGAAATCGGATTCTTCCTGACGCCAGAACCGATAACCACTTCGCCAACACCCTGATTCAAAGCTTCTTTGGCAGCGTAAACCTTGGTAATCATGCCGCCTCCAATCTTTGGAAGAGCAGTCTCAACCTCAGAAACAGACAGCTTCGACACCAGCTTGCCATCCAACTTTAAGCCTTCTACATCAGTCAACAGAATCAGCTTATCTGCATTCAAAGCCCCAGCGATATTGGCTGCGGTCCGGTCAGCATCCACGTTTAGCGGCTCAAACTCCTCGCTCACCGCAATCGGAGAAACCAGCGGTACATAACCGTTCTCCAGTAATAGCTGTAGCAAAGAAGCGTTAACTTGGCGAACTTTTCCTGTGTATCCGCCATCAATAACCCGTTTTCTTCCCCGCTCATCAACTATAACCAGACGCTTCTTTCGTTCTGCCCGCAAAAGATAGCCATCCAAGCCTGAGAGACCCACAACCGGTATCTCCTGTTTCTGTAGGGCTGAAACGAGTTTCTTGTTGATTCGTCCAGCCATAACCATCGTGAAGATTTCCATGGTCTCCTTGTCTGTGTATCTGCTGCGGAAGCCGGTAGGCGAAAACACGAACTTTTGTTCCTTGCCTAGTTTTGAGGCGATTTCTGTGACGCCTTTTCCTCCGCCATGAACCAGAACCAACTGGTGTTCAGAAAGAACATTCTTTATGTCTGCTACTACTTCGGGCGGCACCTCTTTGAGGATGCTCCCGCCAACCTTAACTACAATCAGCATCTTTTTTATCACATCGGATGATAACCTTGACATTCTAGCCCAGTTGTTTCGTCTACACCGAGCATAACATTCATACACTGAACACCTTGACCAGACGCACCCCTCATGAGGTTATCAATCGCAGAAAACACGATTATCCTTTTTGCGCGAGGATCTAACTCAAAGCCGATGTCAACATAGTTTGTTCCCATCGTAACTTTGGGGTTTGGCAGCTGGTAAGGTCCCTTCTTGAATTTAACAAAGCGTATGAAATGTTCGTTTTGATACTGGGAGCGGTAAAGTTTCCAGACATCCTTTGTTGTCAAGGGTTTTTTGAGGAAAGCATGAATTGTTGAAAGAATTCCGCGAATCATGTTGACTGCGTGGGGTGTGAAAGATACTGTTACCTTTTCGTCTGTTAGCAGGTTTAGTTCTTGTTCGACCTCTGCTAGGTGCCTGTGCCCCACTACCTTGTAGGGTCTCACGCCTCCAGCTCTTTCAGGATGATGAGACGCAACAGTGGGTTTTTGACCTGCACCAGACGAACCAATCTTCACATCAGCCACTATCCTGTTCTTCTCTATTACACCCGCCTTTACGAGAGGCGCCAATCCCAGAATCGTAGCTGTGGACATGCATCCCGGACAGCCTATCAGTTTTGCGTTCTTGATTTCTTCGCGGTGAAGCTCAGGTAAACCGTAAACTGCTTCCTTTAGCAGTTCTGGATGAGTGTGCTTCCATCCATACCACTTGTCGTAATCGTCGGGGTTGTTCAGGCGGTAATCTGCGCTCATGTCGATGACTTTTACTCCTGTTTCAAGGAGTTGCGGAACGAGGTTCACTGATTTGCCGTGGGGCATCGCAGCAAACACTAAGTCACAGTTTTTGGTGACGTTGGAAATGTCTGGGGGACTGAATTTTAGTTGTGTGGCTCCTCTGAGGTTTGGGTGAACCGTAAAGAGGAATTCTCCGGCGTTTGCGCGGGATGTTACTGTTGTTAATTCAACTTCTGGATGGGGAAGCAACAGCCTTACTAGTTCTCCACCCACATATCCTGAGCCGCCAATTACTCCAACCCTCATTTTGTTCTCCTCTATTCAGAGTCTATAATGCTCTGGGCTCCTTTAAGCAGTGCCTCTGCCAAATCTATCCCAGCAGCCAATCTAGTTTGTTCCCAAAATTCGGGACACGCATTAGTTTCATGGAACATGATTTTTTGTTTGTTCTTTTCCATGTTCTCTTCGATAACATTCTTGATGTTCAAGTAAGCATCTTGGTTCTTGTAGTCTTCAAAAGCCGCTTCCAGTTTCTTGTTCCATTCTGGAAAGTTTGTCCTCTTAGTTTTATCCCGCTTAACGTTTTTCACAGCATCAAAAGAAGGCTCAAGCTTATCAAACTCTGCTTTAAGATACTCGTCGTCAACGATTTTGTTGTCGCCCACATCAACCATTGCATCAAAAGCCAAAACATAGGCTTCGCTGTCTCCGCCAATGGCTGCACCACATTTAGCTGAAACATCTCTAATGTGCTGAGGCAAATTTACTCCAATAACCATGTTGCCCAAGAAAGTGTTTGTCCTGAAATCCTTGAATCCCGCTCGCGCTAACGCTGTGGGATAACAGTATGGCTGTTTTCCATACTCTTTAGTGACTATTATTCTCAGGTCATAGAACCATTTCTGGACAAGATTTTGGGCGAGAACACCCACAGGATTAATTATCGAGGGCTCAACTTCCCTGATAATACTTAATAGTTCTTCACGTTCTTTAGCGAGTTTAACGCTTTTTCCATGAGTTCCAGCGTCCGGTTTGATTACAATGTTATTGTCAAGTTCCTGCTGCATCAAGTCAGCTATGTCTTCCTCGTTATGTACCTCCCGTCCATCCAATGTTTTTTCGTTAGGATCAACTGGAACATAAACTGTGTCAGGAATCCTAATTCCAGCCTTCCAAAAATGAAGTAATGTCCTCAACTTGCTGAAGCAGGCGTATTCTACGCATTGAGGGTTTATCACGTGTTTACCGAAAGCCTCCAGAATGTTGGCTGCGAAGAGCCTGCGGTTCTTGCTTTGTGCCCTGTTTAACACTACTGTGATGTCTTTGAGAATGTTTGTGTAATCTTTTCCTTTGGTTCGAAGGCTGTAACCGTTTTTGTCTAGACGAATTGCAACTTTGCGGAAGGGGATGTACGTTAAGTCTATTCCCATTTCTTCTGCAGTCATTTTGATGCCTTTTTCGTCGGTTTCGGAGCTCTCAAACAAAATTCCGATGCTCATATCTGTTCTTACATCCTTGCTTCAAACGTTTTATGATCCATAGATGTTTCTCGGTCTGCCTCTTTTTTGTTTCGCATGTAAACAATAAAAAGAAAATGATGAGGGGAACCTATTCTCCCCAGTCTTCCCCTTCAATTCCTAATTCTTTTAGCTCCACAGAATCTCCCTTGTTTTCAGTCACTTCTAGTTCAAGACCGCAGCTTGGGCAGCTCAGAATCTCTCCTTTCATGACGTCATTTGGGACTTCTATTTCCGCGTCGCAATCGGGACAGTTGGCTTTTTTCACAACTTCCACCTCTTTGGTTTAGATGAAACCTTATAGAAAAGGTTGCTATTTATAAGAATTTCGGATTTCTAACTGATGGTTTTGCACGTTTTCCAACTTATTATACGAAATTCGTAGGATTGGTGCTGTAACCGTCAAAAATCCAAACAACAAATATTCCAAGTTATGGTGAGAAAAGGGGAGACGGGATACGGAAATCGTTGCGAATCTGCTGCAAAACGTTCAGAAACCGTTAAATTTTTCCGCAACTGTAATACAGTGGGCGTGAAAAAAGTGGATAATACAGACAAGGAGATAATCGAAATTCTGAAACATGATGGTCGAGCCACCTACAGCGACATCGGAAAGAGAATTGGCTTGTCTGAGGGAGCTGTTCGGAAGAGAATCAAAGCCCTTGTTGATTCGGGGACAATACAGCGATTCACCGTCAAGGTTGGACTCACAGAAGGCACAGAAGCCATAGCTCTTCTTTCAGTAGATCCGTCTTTGCCGACCTCGGATGTTTCCAAAGCGCTCAAGCAGTTCTCTAACGTGGAAACAGTCTACGAGATCACTGGAGAATACGACATCGCCGTTACCATATCAGGATTAAACATAACCGAGGTCAACGACTGCCTTGAGAAGATACGACGACTCACGGGCGTCTCCAACACAAACACCATGATAATCTTACGCAGCTGGTAAACTTCCATTACAATACATGATTACGGTTTCAGAAACGGCAGTAATCTTTTCGTATTCTACACGCGTCATTTTTACATAAAGTATATATGTTTGTGCGTTTTGTATTCTTCCGAAACCTAATTAACAAAACAGTGTGAAAAGGAGGGCTCACCGAAGTGGAAGAAGAATATGTTAACGAACAGGGGCAAAAGCTACTAAAGAAACTGAAAAGGGAAGGTATTCTTTCAAGCCCCTACAACTTCGCTAACTACAACGCTCCCTCCTTAGACGAATATATTGTTCATGACAGCACTCTACGAGAGGGAGAACAGACCCCCGGCGTAATATTTAGTATAGAAGACAAACTGAAAATCGCCAAGAAACTGGATGAAGTGGGGATACCGCAGATAGAATCTGGATTCCCAGCCGCCTCAGAGAAACAGAGAAAATGTGTCGACGCCCTAGTTAAACTGAATTTGGATGCTCAACTATCCGCTTTCGCCCGCGCAAAAAAAGAGGATATTGCTGTTGTCGCGGACAGCGGAGCCGACGGCATCGTGGTGTCCCTTTCCATTTCTCCTTATCACCGGAAATACAAGTTCAAGGGCATGAGCAAAGAGACGTATCTGGAAAAGCTTACTGAAATGATCAGTTACGCAGAAAGTTATGGGCTTTTTGTCATCTACAGCGCAGAGGACACAACCCGAGAAAACGACCTGAATTTCTTGAAGAAAGCCTACAAGACAGCAGAGGAAGCAGGGGCAGACCGAGCAAGAGTCGTTGACACTCTGGGATGCGTAAGCCCAAACGGAATGGCGTTTCTAGTCAGAGAAATCGGAAAAGAAATAGATATTCCAATCGAGGTTCATTGCCACAACGACCTTGGTTTAGCTCTCGCAAATTCGTTGGCATCTGTAGAAGCTGGCGCATCAACAGTATCGACATCTGTGAATGGTTTAGGAGAAAGAGCGGGAATAACAATGACAGAAGAAATTATTCCTGCCCTGCACATATTGTATGGAGCAAGCTCCTTTGAGATGAGCCAACTAACTTCATTATCTAATCTTGTTCAAGAGATTTCGGGAATAAGAATGCCTCCTCACAAACCGTTGACGGGAAATAACGTAAACGCCCACAGTTCAGGCATACACCAGCATGGAGTTCTCGTTAACCCGACCACATACGAGTTTTATCCGCCTAGGATGATGGGTCAAAGACGAAAAGTGTACATAGATGAACTTAGCGGAAGACACGGAATCATTTTTGTGGCAGAAAAAGAGTTGGGTCTTAAAATCTCTGATGAGACAGCGAGAAAGGTTCTTGAGAGAGTAAAGGTCTCCTTTTCTCGCGATGGACGAAGAAGTTCCTACACTCCAGATGAAATTAAAGAAATAATACGTGAAATTGAAAAGAGTTGAAAAAGATGGCATCTACAATAACTGAAAAAATCTTAGCCAACGCTTCGCACAAAAAAGAAGTGGCTCCCGGAGACTATGTAGTCGCCGACGTAAGCTATACTATGGCCCACGATTCCACGGGACCTTTAGCCATCGAAAGCTTCTACAAAATCACGGACAAAGTCTTCGACAAAGACCGCGTCATAATCGTGTTCGACCACTTCTTTCCTGCGCCAACTGTAGCAGGAGCAACTATGCACCAAAAATCAAGAAAATTTGTTATGGACCAGAACCTTTCTGGGTTCTTCACTAACGGAGTCTGTCACCAGCTTTTGGTTGAAAAATTCATCGCTCCCGGAGACGTTCTTGTTGGAGCTGATTCTCACACCTGCACCGAAGGAGCCTTGGGCGCCTTCACAACTGGTTTGGGGTCAACTGACATTGGGGGAGCCATGGCTACTGGAAAATGCTGGTTCAAGGTTCCTGAAAGCATAAAATTCAATTTAACTGGCTCAACAAAGAAAGGTGTCTACACCAAAGACGTTATCCTCAGTATTGTTGGAGACGTTAGAGCCGACGGCGCCCTCTACAAAGCCTGCGAGTTCACCGGAGACTACGTGAAGAACGCAAGCATCGCTTCCCGTTTGACCTTGTGTAACATGGCTATTGAGATGGGAGGCAAAAACGGCATAGTTGAAGCTGACCAGAAGACACTCGATTTTCTGGGAGGAAGAACAGGAAAAATCTTCAGAAGCGACAAAGATGCAGTTTACGCGGATGAATATGAGATAGAGGTTGAAGATGTTGAGCCTCAAGTTGCGCTTCCTCCAGTAGTAGACAACGTGGAGCCTGTCTCCGCGGTTGAAGGAAAACCCATAGATCAAGCCTTTCTGGGAACATGCACGAACGGAAGATTAGAGGACATCGAGGTTGCTACAAGAATCTTGAAAGGCAAAAAGATTGCCCGAAACGTTAGATTCATAATTTCTCCTGCTTCTGAGGATATTTACTTTGCAGCCTTCGAGAAGGGTTACCTGCAGGACCTAGTTACGGCGGGTGCAACCGTATGCAACCCCAGCTGTGGCGCCTGCGTAGGTAGACACGAGGGAGTATTGTGTGAGGGAGAGGTTTGTATTTCAAGCCAGAACCGAAACTTCACTGGAAGAATGGGACATCCGAAAGCGGAAATTATTTTAGCTTCTCCAGCAACAGTTGCGGCAGCCGCGTTAACCGGAAAGATTGTTGATCCGAGGGATTACATATGAGAGCATGGAAATTTGGAGACGACATAAACACAGACGTTATCACGCCCGGAAGATACACTGTTACAACCGACAGGAAACGGTTAGGCGAAATAGCATTCATAGAGTACCGACCAGAATTCGCTAAGGAAGTAGAAGAGGGAGACGTTATAGTTGCGGGAAGCAACTTCGGCTGCGGTTCATCTAGGGAACATTCTCCTGTGGCAATAAAGGCTGCGGGAGTCAGTGCAGTTATAGCCAAAACGTTTGCCCGAATTTTCTTCAGGAACTCCATAAACATTGGGCTTCCGCTCTTTGTTTGTGAAGACGCTGACAAGATTGATGATGGCGACGACATTGAAATAAACATCAAAACTGGTGAGGTACGCGACAAAACTAAGGACATAGTTCTCAAGGCGAAGCCGCTGCCCGAATTCATGCAGAGGATCGTGGAGAAGGGCGGTTTAGTAAACTTTCTCCGAAGCGACGGCTATGACAACGTATAAGCTAGCCGTTATTCCGGGTCCTGGAATTGGGGCTGAGGTTGTTCCTGAAGCTGTCCGTTTACTGGAGAGCACAGACTTAACTTTTGATTGCCGTTACATGGAGATTGGGTACGAGGTTTTCAAAAAAACTGGTACTCCAGTGCCTGATGAAGTCTTAACGGAAATACGGAAGACCCAAGCTTGCTTGTTTGGGGCTACCACCACTCCTGTTGGTGTGCCTGGCTACAAAAGCGCGATCATAACGTTGAGGCGTGCCTTGGGATTATATGCTAATGTTAGACCCGCCAAGAGCTATCCTATTCAGAAAAGCATGAAAGATGTTGACTTGGTGATTGTGCGAGAGAACACAGAAGGCTTGTACAGCGGCATGGAGTTTGAACTGCCCGATTCTGCCTATACCCTCAGGGTAATCACAAGAAAGGCGACTGAACTGATCACACGGTTTGCTTTTGATTTGGCAATGAAGCGGCGCAAAAAGGTGACCGTAGTTACTAAGGCGAATGTGTTGCGTAAGTCGGATGGTCTATTTCTTGAGGTTTCACGCAAAGTTGCGGAAGATTATCCTGACGTGGAAGTGGAAGAGGCATTTGTTGACGTTACAGCCATGAGGCTCGTTCTTAAACCTCACATTTTCGACGTTATTGTAACCTCAAACCTTTTCGGGGATATTCTCTCGGATGAGGCGGCGGGTTTAGTTGGAGGATTAGGTTTAGCTCCAAGCGCCAACATAGGAGCAGATTATGCCCTGTTTGAGCCTGTTCACGGTTCTGCTCCTAGGCTTGCAGGAAGGGGAATTGCGAATCCTATGGCTGCTATTTTGGCGTCTAAGATGATGCTGGATTATCTCGGCGAAAACCGGTGGGCTGAACGCGTCGAAAAAGCTGTCGTATCCGTTCTGGAAGAAGGAAAAGTTTTGACTCCTGACCTTGGAGGCTCTTCGTCCACAAAGCAGGTTACAGACGCAATAATAGATGCGCTTTAAAGGCACAAAAATTATGATGCTTTGAAAAAGGCACGGGAAGATTTAGTGTTTTCCTTTGTGTCTTTGGTTTCTTTGGCTTCTGGTCTGTTTTTTTCGCCAGTCTCGTTTTCTTTGTGTTTCTATGCGTTCTCTTGAGAATTCGTAGTGTTTGGAACCGCGCCTTCTATAGTCATCTAATGCTCTGTAGAAGCTTGAGTAATCCATCTCTTCCTTAGAAAGGGATAACAACATATCGTTCAATTCAGTTCTAGTGTTTGGTGAGGCTATTTTATCCCATGTCTTAGAATAAGCAAGATAAGCTGCATGGAATTTGAAGTCAGACGGTTTATCAATCGAAAGTTTTGTTACTTCTTCGATTTGGTTTGGTTCTTTTTCGGGTTCTTCGGTTTGTTGTTCTTCAGTTTGGGTTTCTTCTGTTTGGGGTTCTTCGGTTTGGGGCTTCGTTTCTTCTGTCATAGCACTCTATACCCTGAAACTAGATGAAATTTACTACACACATCAACACTATAAATGTTTATCTAACCTAGCCGCAAGACCACATTTCTCGCTGTAAGAGACCGCTATTTCCGGTTTTCTCCGTCACAGAAACAATTTATATACTCCAGTGCAACGCGTGAGGCATTTTCTAATGTTTCTTCGTTTATGCCGGGAACTCCGCAAACCACTATTGATACGTTTTCTGTTTTCTCGGTTACTTTTGTGTTGTCAGCATCCCGATACGGATAAACAGCTATCAGCTTCTCTTCGTCGGAGACAACTATCTCTCCACCTTTCAAGACCAAAGGTTTCTCCATTCCAATTCCATAGAACTGCTTGCCCTCTTCTGCGAATCTCATGAGAAGGTTTCCCTCCAGTTTATCCGCATCAAAGGTTGCTAAGGCAATTCTGCTCTTAATAGAAGCTAGGTTGTAGGCGTCAACAAGAGTGTTTATGCATGGAAGGTTTTTTCCTGCTAGAATTCTTCGGATCAGAGCCTCTGCTGCTGGACGGATTTTTGTGGGATCTATTCCTATTCTCCAGAAAAAGCTTCGGTAAGACCTGAAAATCGGCTGATCCTTTACCGCGTCTAGGTCATACTCTCTCCTAACCTGCTTAACTATCTCAAGCTTGAATTTTTCCAGCTCAGCGTCTCTCTTCTGAATCTTCACGTCTTTAACTTGGAGCGTAAGAGCAGTAAGGTCTGGAAAACGAGTGTTGAGTTTAGAATCGATTTTCAGGCTCATGGCTCCGTCGTCCCCGTAACTTGGAATATTTTATGCTTTTTTCTGTTAGACAAGTTTTCAGAAATCTTGGGGGTAATCCGCGAAATCCCATTCTTCGAAGGTTTCCTGATTTTCCGATGTCTTTCCTCTCGTTGCCAACGTCACTACTAGAAGAATCACCAAAAAGATGATCAGAATGGCTCCGACCATCAGCAACTCAGAGGGTATGACCACAAGGCTGAATGCGCTGCTGTCTACACCGCTGTAGTCCTCGTCTCCCGACCAGTTGGCTCTGACAGAATATATTCCACCGGGCGGAGCATACCAGATGTGGGAATACTGTCCGTTGGAGTCGGTTACAACCGTTGCCAGCATAACTAAAGGAGAACCCATCGAACTGACATATAACGTGACTGTTTCTCCAGCCAAGGAAGGCGAAAGTGATCCACTTATCTCTACATCGTTTTGATAAACGGCGAAATTCGTGGAAAGCGACATGTAAATCTCCGAGGAATCTGGGATAGTGTAGCTGGATGAAACCTGCCCCGGAGCTGACCTTTCATAATTCGTTAGGGGTATTACTTTTGCTGATGATCTTCGAAGAATCTCCGGGCACTCGCCAACGCGCCACCCAGTCTCCCACTTACCCCCAGTAGTCTCGCCTACATAGTATTTCTTTCCGTCATGCCTGTAAAAATAAAGCTGAGACCTAGCATCCTTTGGGCTTTCTGGCAGATGAACACCCACCAGCATGTGATCCTGCTGCTCAAGGAGAAGCAGGACTACATCGAGTCCACCCGCCTTCATTATGGAGGCTGCCATTATAGAGAAGAGGTCGCAGTCTCCCTCGTTTTCAACAAGGGTTTCTACGGGATATTTTTGGGGGTCGCTTTCTAAGTATGGAATCTGATGTAATATCATGAGGACGCCGTTTGCGAAGTCCTCTTTGTTGCTGTAGATGGTCCATAGGTCGTCTGCGATTGGCTTCAGAGCGTCTGGGGTCACGAATTTGGAGAAATCGTAACTGTAGAGCTTATGGTCTTGGCTACTGTAGTAATCATAGAGCGTTTCGGTTACTGAGACCGTTAAGCGATAAGTTGTGGAGCCGCCTGGACTGTCTAGAAGTTCGTAGCTGTATTTGTGGGTGGCGGCTAAGCAGCTGTTAGATAGAAGAAGCAGTAACGAAATGAAAAGAGAGACAATGAGTATCTTCTGATGTCTGGGTGGTGAAGACATACACTTAACCATTCTTTGTTGCAGTACTTATTTTTAACCAGAGTATTAAATATTATGACGCCAGAAAATGTGCATATTACTGCCTGAAAAAGCTACACACAATCCTCAGAGCAGACACAAAAAACTAAACATATTAGGAGACTAATAACAGCTGATTGTTGAAAACAACCTTTTTTCCAAAGTC